>JAITVE010000339.1 GCA_031285975.1 Candidatus Adiutrix sp.
GGGTCAGCAGCAGGGCTTCCCCGGCCCAGAATTTTTTCGAGGCCCGCGCCCCGGGGGGCAGCAGCAGTTGATCCGGCCGGGGCGGCGGGGGGCTCTCGCCCTCGGCCAGGGGCCGGAGCCGCCAGGGCCCGGCGGCCACCGGGGCGGGGCGGGCCGGAAACTCCGCACACTCAGCGGCTTCCAGTTCCACGGTCAAGCCGAAGCGGGTTTTCTCTATGGCGCGGGCGAGTTCGTCCACCTCGGCCAGGGCCGCTTCCGCGCCGTCGCCGCTGATGGGCAGGACAAAATTCAGCCCGTCCTCTTCCAGTTCAATATCCCAGGCGGGGTGAACGGCCAGCAGGCGGGCTGAAAATTCCAGGCCCGCCGCGCGAGGCAGACGGGCCTGTATGTGGAGAAAACCGGCCACGCGGCTTAGTTGACCAGGGTGATCCAGCCGTAGGGATCGGGCCGGGAGCCGTACTGGATGCCCACGATTTCGTCGTAGAGCCGCTGGGTGAGGGAGCCGATGCCGCCGTCGCCGACCTTGTAATCCTTCCCCTTGTAATTGAGGGTGCCCACCGGCGAGATCACCGCCGCCGTGCCGGAGCCGAAGGCCTCCTGGAGGCGGCCATTGTCGGCGGCTTGCGTGATTTCGTCGATGCTCAGGGCGCGTTCGGAAACCTTGCCCCAGGTGCGGGCCAGGGTGAGCACCGAGTCGCGGGTGACGCCGGGCAGGATGGTGCCCGCCAGGGGCGAGGTGATGACTTCGTCGTCGATAATGAAGAACATGTTCATGCTGCCCACTTCTTCCACGTACTTATGCTCGCTGGGGTCGAGCCACAGAAGCTGGCTGTAGCCCTTTTTGCTGGCTTCCTCGGCGGCGTGGAGGCTGGCCGCGTAGTTGGAAGCGGCCTTGACTTCGCCCAGGCCGCCCGGGGCCACCCGGCTGGCTTCGGGCTCCACGTAAATTTTGATGGGGGCAAAACCCTCGGCGTAATACGCGCCCACCGGGCCGGTGATGATGAGGAACATGTATTCCCGCGCCGGGCGCACTCCCAGGTGGGGCTCGGTGGCCACCACGAAGGGGCGGATGTAGAGCGAGGTGCCCGCGCTGGTGGGCACCCAGTTCTGATCCACCAGCAGCAGTTCTTTCAGGGCGGACAGGGCCAGTTCCTGGTCAAACTGGGGGATGCAGAGCATTTCGGCGCTGCGGCTCATGCGCTTGAAATTGTCGCGGGGGCGGAAGAGGGCCAGCTGGCCGTCCTGGCGGCGGTAGCATTTCAGGCCCTCAAACATAAGCTGGCCGTAATGGAGGCCCATGGCCGCCGGGGAAATGGCCAGCGGGGCAAAGGGCTCGATGCGCGGGCGCTGCCAGCGGCCGTCGTAATAATCCATCACGAACATGTGGTCGGAGGAAATGTCGCCGAAGCCCAAGCGGTTTTCATCGGGCGGCAGAAAGCGGCGCTGGCTCTGCGGCAAAATGCGTTTTTCCAAATTTTCCATGATACTCCTCCTTCAATTCATTGCGGATAGGGCCGTCCCGAGCCCTTACTATAAATGTGCGTTATATTAATTCAGTGTGGCCCCGCGACATTCCTGCGGAGGCAGGAATGACGGCACGGAAGTGTGTGCTTTGTGCAACCGGCCCGTTCAGCCCCGCTGTTGAAATTTCTTTTGCAGGCAGGCCGCCACCGGCGGCGGCACCATCGCGCTCACGTCGGCCCCGTAGGAGGCGGCTTCTTTGACGATGGTGGAACTGATGTAGAGCCAGCGGTAGTCGGTCATGAGGAAAACGGACTGCACGCTTTCCTCCAAATGGCGGTTGACCATGGCCATCTGGAATTCGTACTCGAAATCCGCCGTGGCCCGGAGACCCCGCAAAAGGGCCGTGGCCTGGCGCTCCCGCGCGTATTCCACCAAGAGGCCCTCGAAGCTGTCCACTTCCACCCGCGCCGGGTCGTAGCCGGACAGCGAGTCCCGCAGCATCTCCACCCGTTCCTCAACCGAGAACAGAGCCGCCTTGGCCGAGTTCCGGGCCACGGCCACAATGATCTTGTCGAACAGGAACAGGCCCCGCTCCACCAGGCTCAAGTGACCCATTGTCGGCGGGTCAAACGAGCCCGGATATACGCAGGTTTTATTCATCGGCCTGCGCGGTTTCTTCGGCGGCCTCTTCCCCGGCGGTTTCGTAGCCCAGCTTGGCCGGGTCGAGCTGCTCGACCTCCACAATCTTGGCCTCGGCCTTAATCATGTCCAGCGTCTTGCCGATTTTCAGGCCTTCCCGCAGGTTGTCCATCAAGTTCTGGGACTGGTAATACTCGCGCAGAACTTCCGCCGTCTGGCCGTATTCTTCGCTCATCTCCGCCAGTTCCCGGTCGATATCTTCCTCGGAAATGGTGATGTTGTTCTCGCGGGCAATCTGATCCAGCACCAGGGCGGCGGTGACGCTTTTGGCGGCCTGGGGGCGGAAGCGGTTCCGCAGCATACTGATGTCCACGCCCATTTTTTTGAAATCCATGCCGTTGCGGCCGAAGTTCTGGCGCATGTTCTCAATTTTGCTGCTCACTTCGCGGTCAACCATGGCGCTGGGCACATCAATGGTCACCAGGTCGGCCAAAATCTGGGTCAGCTGGCGGTTGTAGCGGCTGTCGTCCCGGTCGGAGGCTTCCTTGGTCAAGTCTTTGCGGATTTTATCTTTCAGGGCGGCCAGGGTTTCCACGCCGTCGATGCCCAAATCCTTGGCCAACTCGTCGTCCAGTTCCGGCAGTTCGCGCTTTCTGATTTCGTGAACCGTGGTCTTCATGACGATTTTTTTACCGGCCATCTTTTTGTCTTCCAGATCGTCCGGCATCTGCACTTCAATGTCTTTGACCTCACCGGCTTTCAGGCCCGGCAGCGCGGCCTCGAACTCGGGGGTCAGGCGGTCGCGGCCCAGTTCCACGTTGAAGGGCCCGGCTTTCATGTCGGCCAAGGCCTTGTCGCCGTCATAGCCCTGGTAGCTGATGTTGGCCAGGTCGCCCGCTTCCAGGGCCCGGTCTTCCTCAACCTTTTTCACGGTGCCGAGGCTGAAGCGGAGCTCTTCCAGCTTCTTCTCCACCGCCGCGTCGTCAACGCCGCCCTTCTGCTTCTGAAGCTCCAGGCCTTTCCACTGGGGGCTGGCGAACTGCGGCTTCAATTCCACCATCACCGTGAAAGTGAAGGGCTTGTTCTCTTCGTAGGTCACGTCTTCCAGCATGGGGAGGCCCACGGGCTCGAGCTTGTGCTCTTCGAGGGCCTTGGGCACGGTCTCGTTCACCAGCTCTTCCAGCACTTCGCGGCGCAGTTCTTCGGCGTACATGCGGGCCACCAGGTCACGCGGGGCCTTGCCGGGGCGGAAGCCTTTCAGCCGGGCCTGGCGGGCGTAGATGTCCAGGTGTTTTTTGCGGGCCTTCTGGGCCTCTTCTTCCGGGAGTTCCACGGTAAGCTTGCGTTTAATGCTGTTAATCTCTTCGATAGTGACGTTCATCATGACCACTCCCTGACGATTTTATGCTAATACCCGGCTGAATAAACCGCGTGTACTTCAAAATTATGCGCGCCCCGCCGCGCCCGCACCTTATATATGGGGCCTCGGAGCCTGGTGCGAGAGAGGGGAGTCGAACCCCTACGGCATAACCGCCGGCTCCTAAGGCCGGTGCGTCTACCAGTTCCGCCACTCTCGCCGCTCCCACAACGGGTAACCTAATATGTATATGAGCTTTACGCCCGCTTGTCAAGGATTTTTATATGGATAATGATGGAGGGGGTAGCGCGCCGCTCGTTAGCCAACGCTCCAGACAACTTCGGGCTTTTTCTTTTTGCTGGCGCAATCCACCAGATAGGAGTTGATGAGGGTTTGATAAGGCATATTGAGTTCTTCCGCCAAATTTTTGAAATATTCTATTGTGCCGCTGTCCAGGCGAATGGTAATGGCGGTTTTCGTCCGTTTCACATAAGGGTTTTTTTCACCATTGGAAAAATCATATTCATCACGCATGATTATTTTCTCCTTTCGTATGCCAGAGATTCCGTTCTGGTCGCTTTGCGGGCAGAAATAATTCTGATGTGCCGGTCATCATCCCGGTAACAGTGGCAGACGACCAGCATACGAAGCGTTGCGCTGAG
>JAITVE010000017.1 GCA_031285975.1 Candidatus Adiutrix sp.
TTTTTGGATATTTTGACCCGGCTGAACGAGCGCCTGCTGGAAGGCCGCCCCCGCCTGGGGGAAATCACCTGGCGGGAAAACGCGCCGGGCTTTGAAATGGCCCGCGTGCGCCTCAAATTCGGGGCCCGGCTGGGGCCGGACGACCTCTTCCTGGCCCGCTTCGACCCCGCGAAATACGCCTTCCAGCCCTACCACGAAAGTGAATTCCCCGAGAGCAACCCCACGGCCCTGAGCGGCTGGGCCGAACGCTTCCCGGAGGCGGCGGCCCTCATTAACGGCGGCCAATATTACCCGAACCGCTCCCCAATGGGTACGCTTACCCGCAACGGCCTTGAACTCTCCGAAACAACGCATCCCCAGTGGAAGGGCTTTTTGGCCTCCCAGCCCGCCGAGGCCGCGCCGCCGGGGGCCCCCCTGGCCACAATCATCGACACCCAGCCTTCCGGCCGCCTGCGGCCGGAAGGCTACCGGGACGTCATCCAATCCTTCATGCTGCTGGATCAGTATGGCCTCATCCGGGTGCGCGACAGCCATAACCTGGCCGGGCGCTCCGCCGTGGGGCAGGATCGGGAGGGGCGCGTCATCCTGATTATGACCCCCTCGGCCATGACCCTCTACGACCTGGCCCTGGCCCTGTAAGACCCCCGCCTGGACTTGCGGCGGGTCATGGGCCTGGACGGCGGCTTTGAGGCCCAGCTTTTGCTGCGTCAAAACGGGACTCCTTTCCAAGCCGCCGGGCAATTTTCCATCAGCAAAAAGCGGGCCGTCTACTTCCCCGGCTACCACGCCAGCCTGCCGGTGGTCATCGCCGTCGTGCCGGTGAAACCGGAAGGCGCCCCGCCGCCGGAAAGCGTGCCCGCCGAAGCCGGGCAGGAGCAATAAAACCGCTTTCATTGACAACTCTCTACGTACCCCCCGCCGTGATACCGGCGCAGGCCGGTATCCATGGCTTTCTCTTGATTGGCCATTGGCACCGCCCCGCGTCCCGCCTCGTCATTCCTGCGGAGGCAGGAATCCATTTCCAGTAGCGCGTGATGTCGCCGACCAAACCTCTCCCGCGCTCTTCTTCTTCCTCATCAACCTGGCCGTTTTCGCACTTTTGGCACGCTTGACCTGAGTCCCTGAAAAAGGTATCCTTTTCTGAGACCATACTTTTGGGGAGTTTGTGCATATGCCGGAACTTTCTAGATTTTTCAATATCATTATCAGAATGTTTTATGCTGATGATAGCCAGCACCACAAACCACACTTTCATGTGCAATATGCCGAGTTCAAGGCCGCAGTGGGGATTGATGGCGAGTTGCTCGATGGAAATATTCCAGCCAAGCAGTTGAAGCTGGTTCAGGCCTGGGCCGTGATTCATGAAGACGAACTATATCAGGCTTGGAATAATGCCGTGCGGGATATGCCCTTGAGTAAGATTGAACCTCTGAAATAGGAGCCCATCATGTTTATCATTGACGGCATCGCCTATGCCGGGGAAGCCTCCAAAATGCCGGAGGTCGTTGAGGTGCGGCCCCTGAATGATTATACGCTGTGGCTGCGTTTCAGCACCGGCGAGGTAAAGATTTTTGACGTGAAGCCCCTGCTTGACAGGCCGGTTTTTGCGCCCCTGAAAGACGTCGGCGTTTTTCAAAGCGTGTATCTTGATTATGGCGTGACAGTGTGGAATGACGGCAACATTGATATCGCGCCGGAAACTTTATATGAAAAAAGCACGCCCGCATTATGGGAATAAAAACCCGCTTCAATTTTTTGAAGCGGGTTTTTGGCGGCAGCCCACGACTCGAATGAATTATTTAATCACTTCCAAGCCGCCCATGTAGGGGCGGAGAACTTCGGGCACGGTGACGGTGCCGTCGGCGTTCTGGTAATTTTCCAGCACGGCCAGGAGGGTGCGGCCAATGGCCAGGCCCGAGCCGTTGAGGGTGTGGACAAATTCCGGCTTGGCCCCCTTTTCGCGGCGGAACTTGACCCCGGCCCGGCGGGCCTGGAAGTCCGTAAAGCAGGAGCAGGACGAGATTTCACGATACACGCCGGGGCCGGGCAGCCAGACTTCCAGGTCATAGGTTTTGGCCGAGGAAAAGCCCATGTCGCCGGTGGAGAGCAGCATCACCCGGTAGGGCAGTTTCAGAAGCTGCAAGACTTCCTCCGCGTCGCGGGTCAATTTTTCCAGTTCATCCCAGGACTCTTCGGGTTTGGTGAATTTCACCAGTTCCACTTTGTCGAACTGGTGCATACGGATCATGCCCCTGGTGTCGCGCCCGGCGGCCCCGGCCTCGGCCCGGAAGCAGGGGGTGTAGGCGGTGTAGCAGAGGGGCAGGCTGTCGGCCTCCAAAATCTCGTCGCGCATCAGGTTGGTCAGGGGCACTTCGGCGGTGGGCGCCAGCCAGTAGTCGGTGTTCTCTATCTTAAAAGAATCTTCGGCGAACTTTGGCAACTGCCCGGTGCCCCGCATGGAATCGGAATTGATGAGGCAGGGGGGCCAGATTTCCTGATAGCCGTGCTTCCCCACGTGAAGGTCGAGCATAAAATTCATAAGAGCGCGGGTCAGGTGGGCGGCGGCCCCGGACAGCACCACAAAGCGGCTGCCGGTGATTTTGCCCGCCCGGGCGAAGTCCATGAGGCCCAAATCCTCGCCCAGTTCCCAGTGGTTTTTGGGGGTGAAGGCATAGCTGCCCGGCTCGCCCCAGCGGCGGACTTCGCGGTTGGCCGTTTCGTCCCGGCCCACGGGCACGCTCGCGTCCGGCCGGTTGGGGATGGAGAGGAGGAGGGCCGTCTCCGCCTCTTCCACCCGGCTGACTTCGGGGTCAAGCTCTTTGATGCGGGCGGAAACCGACTTCATGTTTTCAATCAGTTCATCGGCTGGCTGCTTGGCTTTTTTCAGGGCCGTGATTTCCTCATTGACCTGATTGCGGCGGGCCTTTAAGGCCTCCACCTCGCCCAGCAGGGCCCGGCGTTTGTCGTCCAGGGCGGAAAATTCCGCCAGGAGCCCGCGCCGCGTTTCTTCGGCCATGTTCCGGTCGGCCAGCATTTGCGCCACCGCTTCCAGGTTGTCCCGCACGTATCGTAAATCAAGCACTTTGTTCCTCCGACTCTATCTTCAATATCATTGGCCCGCCTTGAGGCCAGGTTGGCAGCGGTTATTATTTAAGCTGTTTCTTCATCGGCTGAAGAGCAGACGACGAGGCCGGTTGCGCAGCAGGCGCGGGCTTGGGAGCCGGTGCCGGTCGGGCAGCGGGCGCGGGCCTGGGAGCCGGGGCCGGTCGAG
>JAITVE010000288.1 GCA_031285975.1 Candidatus Adiutrix sp.
GCAGCTTTCAGCATGGTGGGCCAAAAAATGGCGTGGGGTTTCAGGATATCCTTGGCCACAAAGTGCTGGGAAACGGGCCAAAAACGCTCGAAATCCCCGCCGCCGGGCCAGCCCAGGGCGGTGATGTAGCTGATGAGCGCGTCAAACCAGACGTAGGTGACGAACTTGTCGTCAAAGGGCATGTCGATGCCCCAGGTCAGGCGGCTTTTGGGGCGGCTGATGCACAAATCGTCCAGGGGCTCGCGCAGGAGGCCCAGCACTTCGTTGCGGTAGCGCTCGGGCCGCACAAAATCCGGGTTGGATTTGATGTGGTCAATGAGCCAGTCCTGATATTTGCTCATGCGGAAAAAATAATTTTCCTCGGCAATGTATTCGGGCTTGGTGCGGTGGTCGGGGCAGAGGCCGTCCACCAGCTCTTTTTCGGTGTAAAAGCGTTCGCAGCCAAAGCAGTAGTGGCCGCCGTATTCGCCGTAATAGATGTCGTCCTTCTTGTGCACCATGTCCAAAAAGGTGCGGACGGCCGCCAGGTGCCGTTCCTCAGTGGTGCGGACAAAGGCGTCGGGCGTGATTTCCAGCTTGGGCCAGGTGCCCCGGAACAGGGCGCTGATCTGGTCGGCATAGGCGGCCGGGGTGGCCCCGCTTTTTTCAGCGGCCTGAACGATTTTGTCGCCGTGCTCGTCCGTGCCCGTGGTAAAGCGGGCCTCATAGCCCATCATGCGGTAAAAGCGGGTCACCGAGTCGGTGATGATGGTGGTGTAGGCGTGGCCCAGGTGGGGCTTGGCGTTGACGTAATAGATGGGGGTGGTGGCGTAAAAACGCATGGTCTAAATCCTTGATATTATTGAAGCCGTGTCCGCTTGCGGAGCCACTTGGCCAGGGTTGAAAACAGTTCCTGCAGATTGATGGGTTTGTTGATGTGGTCGTTCATGCCCGCCTTCAGGCTCAGTTCGCGGTCGCCGCTCATGGCGTGGGCGGTCATGGCCACGATGGGCAAATCCTTAAATTCCGGCAGGGCGCGGATTTCGCGGGTGGCGGCCATGCCGTCCATTTCCGGCATCTGAATGTCCATGAGCACCAGGTCGTAGGGCTGGGCCTTGACCATGGCCACGGCTTCCAGGCCGTTATTGGCAATCTCCACCACCAGCCCGGCGTTGCGCAGAATGCGGCTGGCCACCAGTTGGTTGACCTCGTTATCTTCGGCCAGCAGCACCCGCGCACCCTCAAACTCTTTGACCACGGCCATTTCGTGGGCTTTTTTGAGTTTGGACTCTTTTTCGGGCAGGCCCCGGCCAAAAATGTCCACCAGCACGTTGAGCATGGTGGAGGGCGACAGGGGCTTGGTCATGACATTGCGGATGCCGCTTTTGCGGGCCTGGTCCAGCACGTCGTCGCGGTTGTAGGCCGTGCCCATGATGATGACCGGCAGTTCCGTGGGGCCGGTGAGTTCGTGGATGCGCTTGGAAGTTTCGATGCCGTCCATGTCCGGCATTTTCCAGTCGATGAACACCAGGTCAAAGCGGTTGCCCCGGCTGTTCCACTGGCCGAGGATATCCAGGGCCTCGGCGCCGCTGGCGGCGGTGACGACGTTGAAGCCCAGGGTTTTGAGGAAGTCGGACAAAATTTCCAGGGCCACCACATTGTCGTCCACAGCCAGGGCGGACAGGCCCCTGAAATCCTTGCGGCTGGAGACGTAGCGCTGGCCGCCGGAGTGCACCCCGAATTTGGCGGTGAAGCCGAACACGCTGCCCTGCCCCAATTCGCTGGAGCACCAGATGCGCCCGCCCATCATTTCCACCAAACGCTTAGAAATCACCAGGCCCAGCCCGGTGCCGCCGTAGCGGCGGGTGGTGGAGCGCTCGGCCTGGCTGAAGGCCGCGAAGAGATTCCCGGCCTGCGCGGGGGTCAGGCCGATGCCGGTGTCTTCCACCAAAAAGCGCAGGGTGACTTCCGTGTCGGTTTCAGAGACGGTCTCCACCTTCACGGCCACCTGGCCTTTTTCAGTGAATTTAATGGCGTTGTTGGCCAGGTTGCTGAGCACCTGGGCCAGCCGGATTTGGTCGCCCACCAGCCCGGCCCGCGTATCCGGCGGCACCAGCACCAACAGTTCCAGGCCCTTTTCGTGGGCTTTGGTGGAGACCAGGTCGGTGACCTGCTGGAGCACGTCGGCCAGGTGGAATTCTTCCTTCTCCATTTCGAGCTTCCCGGCCTCGATTTTGGAAAAGTCCAGAATATCGTTAATAATCCGCAACAGGGTTTTGGCCGAGCTTTCGGTTTTTTGCAGATAATCCATCTGCACTTCGGTCAGTTCTGTCTGCATCACCAGGTGAATCAGGCCCAGGATGGCATTCATGGGGGTGCGGATTTCGTGGCTCATGTTGGCCAAAAATTCGCTTTTGGCCCGGGTGCTTTCCTCGGCCGCGTCGCGGGCTTCTTTCAGTTCCTGGGCCCGGTCGCGCAGTTCGGTGACGTCCATGAGCCAGCTCATCACGCCGCCTTCGCCGTAGTAGTCGGTCTTGAAGGCGTTCAAAAGCATGGCCCGGCTCTGGCCGTCGGCCCGGCGGACGGACACCGTGCGCCAGTTGATGATGCTGCGCTCGTTCAGTTCGGCGCGGAGGCTCCGCCAGTCGTCTTCGTCCTGGTAAATGTCGGCCATCTGGTCGCCCACGGTGCGGCCCGTGAAGTTGTAGCCGTAGGGGGTGATGAATTTTATCACGCCGCCCACGGTGATGGCGAAGCAGATGGGCGTGGAATCCATAATTTTCCGCAGCAGGCGGCGCTCCACGTCGCGCTCGGCCTGGGTGGCCTTCAGTTCGCGCAGGTCGCGGGTATACCCGGCCACGATGTGGCTGTCGCGCCGGGCCACGCGCACCAGGGTAATCTCAGCGGGGATGGGCGTGCCGTCCAGTTTTTGGTGCAGCCATTCGAAGCGGCAGAACCCCTCGCGGAAGGCCTGGACGACTTTCTCCTGGGCCAGTTCGGCCGAGAGCCGCCCATTGGGCTGGTATTTGGGGGACAGCTGCCTGAAATTGTCCAGATAGGCCTGTTTGTCCGGCAGGTCGAAGAGCGTGGCCGCGGCCTGGTTGCAGTCGAGGTTGTTTAAGTGTTCGTCCCAGAAATTGCAGGCCAGGGGCGTGGCGTCGAGCATGATGCGCATCCGCTCGTCGGCCTCGCGGATGGCGGTGACGTCGCTCAGGGTCTCGATGCGGCCCAGTTCGGCCCCGGCGGCGTCGCGCAGAATGGAGACCTGGCCGTTGAACAGCCGGGAGGAATCCCGCAAATGGCGGGTGAAGCGGATAACGTCCCCCTGCTGGGTGAGATCGCGGTCTTCGTAATGCTCGTGGCCCAGGGTGAAGGGCCGCCCCAGGTAGGGCCGGGGGCTGTCGCCGCCGTGCACTTCGGCTTCCAGGCGGTTGAGATAGCTCCAGCAGCCGCTGTTGTCATAGACCCCCAGGGGAAAGGGCAGGCTGTCCAAAATGGCCTTGTACCAGTCCAGGTGGGAACCGACCAGGGTCAGGGCGCGGTTCAAATAATAGGCAAAGCTGCCGTCGCCGTCCTGGGCCTGCAATGTCCAGTCCGCCGCGCCGCCGCCCGGGGCCGCCGGGCCATAGCGGTCAACCATGTCCTCAATCTGGCGGCTGATTTCCCGCATCATTCCGGCTTCCAGTTCCATAGCCGGAACCGGGGCCGGGGCGGGCGCCGGGGGCTGTTCCGGCAGCACCTGGCAAAAGCCGAGGATGACGGCCGAGCCGTCGTCCGCAATATCGGGGGCCCCGGCAAACGTCCGCAAATGGATAACCCGGCCGGAGGCGAGCGTCAGGGGGTGTTCTTTGGTCAGCGAAGAAATATCCCCGGCGAAGAGCCGCTCGATATCGGCCCGCGCCGCCGCCGCCTCGGTGAGCGAAAACATTTCCGCCAGCATCATCTGGAGCGTGGGGCGGGTTTTCCGGCGCACCCAGCCGGTGAGCCGCAGAAAAGCGTCGCTGACCGCAACGAATATCTCCCCGTCGGCCATGCGCATGAACCGCCAGGAAGCCAGGCCGCCAGCGGCCAGGGTTGTTTCCAACCGGCTCCAGGCGGGGGTATATTCTACATCTTTGGTCATGGCCGTTTCCAAGCCCCGAAAGGCTTTGCGATGCCGCAAAGGTTAGCAGTTCAACAGGGGCGGTTTCCGCCCGCGCCGTGGGGCCGGGGCAGTGTTTCACCCGCTCTTCAAGCTCTTGAAGCGAGACCCATTATATATCATTACGCGAATAATTAAAAGTTGGAAAATAAAGACCTTAATCATTGCACACCAAGCGGAACATATGGTGAACACATGCAAAAAGCACACCATCCCTTGGGTGCTTCAGGCGAAAAAAGGCCGGGCGCTGCGGCCGCCCGGCCTTTTGAATTTTCCCATAATGACATATTTTGAGAACGGAACAGCGTTTTTTCGTCCTGGCCGGGCCGCGAAGAGGGCCTCGCGGGGGCCGGGCGGGCGTTATTCCGCCGCCTGTTTTTTCGGTTCAAAGGGCGCGAAAACATCGTTGCGCCGCTTGTGGCAGACCGGGTCGTGGCGGTGGATGCAGGCGGGGCTGGAACTGCTGGCTTTGACAAAAAAAGCGCAGTGGCTGGCCTGGTCGCATTCCGGCTGAGCGGGGCAAGAGGGTGAATTTTCAGATGATAAAAATATTGCAGTGGCCATGATAAACCTCCCCAGCCGTCCATCGCGGCTTGCGGGTAGAGAGACAATGACACACAGAGTGTGCCGGTTCAAGCAGTTCCGGTTACCCGGAAGTTCGAAAGGTTCCGGCTACTTGTGGAAGCCGCCGGACGTACCTACAAAATATTGCAAGTTCTCGGCCAATAATGACCGCTTTTTCTATTTTCCAGCCGGGGTTCGCAAAACCAAAGGCCCGGCGGGGGGCGCTGATTCCAGCAGGTGCGGGTTGAGCATCCGCAAGGTTTTGTAATCACAGCCAATTTGCTTGGCCAACTGCGTCCAGGTGGTGTTGGCCGCCACCGTGACCCGCTTCTCTTGAAATTTTACCGGCGCGTAGGCGGCGGGGGGTGTGCGCCCAGCCAGGCCGTAAGCGGCCGCGTTTTCCAGCACCACCTTGATGGCCGCGATGCGGTAGACGTAGCGTTCCGTTTCGCGGGGCAGGTCAAGCTCGTAATAGTCGCTCACGCCCTGAGCGGCCATGGCCCTTGCCACCCGGCTTTCACCGCCGTTATAGGCGGCCAGGGCCAGGGCCCAGTTGCCGAAGCGGCCGTGCAGTTCTTTCAAATATCCGGCGGCGGCCTTCAATATATTCTCCGGCAGCTGCCGCTGGTCAACCTTGTCGCTGACGGTCAGCCCAAAGTGCCGGGCCGTGCTAGGCATGAACTGCCACAGCCCGAGGGCCCCCGCCGGGGACGACACCCAGGGGCGCAGGTCGCTCTCCGCCACCGCCAGGTACTTCAAATCGTCCGGCAGCCCCGCCGCTTTCAAAGCCGCCTCAATGGCCGGGAAGTGGGTCGCCGCCCGCCGCTGCCACAGGGCCACCTGGGCCGGGTGGTTCACTACCCGCAGGAACTCGAAATCCAGCCGCTCGTAGACCGAAGGGCGGGAGAGATCCAGCGGTTCGCCACACAAACTGACCTGCGGCGGCAGCCGGTGATCCAGGTGCCCCGCCTCTGCCAGCCCCGCCGAAGGGGGGTGGATATCCGGCGCGGGGGCGGCGTCTTCCCGGCTTTCCGGGCGGCCGAAGCAGCCTGCCAGGCCGAGCATCACCAGCCCCAAAGCTATGTAGCTCAAAAGTGGGCGCATATATCGCATATGTAAATTATCTGTCACGTATAAGAGCCGGTGATGTATTGATTGATGGATTATACGCACTGCGGGGGAGAATAGTCAAGTGGATTTTTTAAGATGGCTTCGCGGCTAAGATTTGTTAGTATAGGGCTCTGCCCAATCTTTGCGCTATCGCGCAATCTCAGTTTATTCAAACCCTATCGGGTTCGAATTTAAGCCCCTCTTAAGAATCTCCGCGCGCCAGGGGCTGCGTGTCGGCTAGTGAAGCCGTGGACGGCCGTGGAGCAACACCGCAACTCGCCTGATCATTCGAACCTGATAAGGTTTGAATAAACTGAGATTACAAGCCTTGCTTGTAAAGACGGCTCAGGCAAGCGGCGTTGCGGCGGCGGTGTGGAAAAGACGCGGGGCAAAGTAGTAGCGAAGCAATAAAACTAATTCGCCTCTAATTGACAATAACAAATTGATTATAATGCAAATACTCCCCATCACATCGTCATACCGGCGAAAGCCGGTATCCTTTTCCAGGGGAGCAGCTTGCCGACTAACATTCAGTGCGGCGTTCCAGGCCTTGAGTGTAGGCGTCGCGCAGGAGCTCAGTCAGCGCAATCTCGTGGTCGAGAAGATAATCGGCCAGGCGCAGCATGGACGTAGCCCGATCCATATTTTGGTGGTAAAGGGAGGCGAATTTGCGGGGGTTCCAGCGAAAATAGACTTCGGCCAGCGCGTCCGTCAGGTAGCGGCGGGCCAGGTTCAGGGACACGGCCCGCAGGGTCGGGGGCACAAGTTCCAGT
>JAITVE010000312.1 GCA_031285975.1 Candidatus Adiutrix sp.
CAGCGAATTGTCGGCCGTGACCAAAACCCGGTCGCTGGAGCGGCCGGAGGCGTTCAAGGCCACCAACTGGCCGGTGAGGTTGAAGCGCTCGCCGACTTTGTTCACCCGGGTTTGAAAAAGGTAGTCCGCGCCCATTTCGCGGGCCTGGGCCTTGACCGTCTCTTCATCGCTGGACAAATAATTGTCGCCCAGGGGGAAGGCAGTGAGGCCCTGGTCGGCCAAGTTTTCGACCACCACGCCCACCAGGCCTTTGCTGAGGCGGCTGAGCTGCTCCAACTGGGCCCCTTCGGCGGACAGGACGAAGGGCATAACCGCCACGGACGAGCCCTCCTGGGCCACAGCCGGGGCGGCCCACAGGGCACAGGCCAGAATCAATATCATCAGCCGGGTGATCTTCTTCATAAAGTGAACCTCAAACGCTTACTTGGTCGTATCGGCATAAAATCGCGCTCTTATATTATTTGTGTTTTTGCCAAAAATTACAAGCAAAAAATGCCGCGAAGTCGCGTGAACCACGTAACTGCTTGATATTTATTGGCAAATACTTTCAGCAAGGGCCCTCCTCAGCCGGATGAGCCCCTCAAAAAAACGTTCTCCAAAGACAATCCCTGCGCCCGCCGTCATTCCCGTGACAATGGGGAACTCTTTGGGGCACAACATATTGTGGCCCGACACGTTACTCCACTGGAAATGGATTCCGGCCTTCGCCGGAATGACGGAAGGCTCAGCGCAAGCGTCCGTCCGCCAGTTCCAGGGGCTGGTCGGCCAGGGCGGCCAACTGGTGGTTGTGGGTGACGATCACCGCCGCCAGGCCGCGTTCGGCCACCAGTTCCATAATCAGGCTGCCCACGGCCTCGGCGCTTTTCAGGTCGAGGTTGCCGGTGGGCTCGTCGGCCAAGAGGAGGCGTGGCTCCATGACCAAGGCGCGGGCCAGGGCCACCCGCTGCTGCTCGCCGCCGGAGAGTTCCCCCGGCCGGTGGCGCAGGCGCTCGGCCAGGCCCACCCGCTCCAAAAGGGGTTTGGCCATCGACTCCGCCTCTTCCGGGCTGCGCCCGGCCAGCCGGGCGGGCATGGCCGCGTTTTCCAGGGCCGTGAAATCGCTTAATAAATGGTGGAACTGGAAGACGAAGCCCACCGAACGGTTGCGCCAGGCCGCCAGTTCGTCCTCACTGCGCGTTAAAAGCGGCTGGCCCTCAAAGAGCAGTTCGCCCCCCGTGGGCCGCTCCAGCGCGCCCAGAATATACAGCAGGGTGGATTTGCCGGAGCCCGAAGCGCCGACAATGGTGGTGGACTGCCCCCGGCTAACGGTCAAATCCAGCCCGTCCAGAATGCGCAGTTCCTCCCGCCCGCTGACGAATTTTTTGACGAGCCCCTTGGCTTCCATGACCGTGTCGCCGCGCGCGGGGCTTTGGGCCTCCATCACTACATTATTCATAGCGCAAAATCTCCACCGGATCCAGGCGGGCGGCCTGATTGGCCGGGTAGATGGTGGCCAGCCAGCTGATGATCACGGTCACCGCCACGGTCAAAATGAGATGGGAGAGGCGCATTTCCACGGGCAGGCTATCCATCATATACACGTCCGCCGGGAGTTCGATGAATTTGTAGCGTTGCAGCAAAAGGCAGAGCCCTACCCCGAAGCCCAGGCCCCCGGCGGCCCCGATGAGCCCCACGCACAACCCCTGGAGGGTGAAAATCCGCCGGATTTGCTTGCGGGTGGCCCCCATGGATTTGAGGATGGCGATGTCGCGGCTCTTTTCCATAACCATCATTATCAGGGTGGAGACGATGTTGAAGGCCGCCACCACGATGGTCAGGGTGAGGACGATGAACATGGCCGTCTGTTCCAGCTTGAGGGCGGCGAAAAGGTTGGCGTTGCGCTGCATCCAGTCGTTGCCCCAGTACTGGTCGCCGAGGGCGGCCAGAATGTCCTGCCGGATGCGGTCGGCCTGGTAGATGTCGTCCACCATGACTTCCACGGTGGAAACGGCTTCGCCCATGTTCATCAAGGCCTGGGCCGCGCCGAGGGTGGTGTAGGCCATGTTGGAGTCATACTCATAAATGCCGCTGTGGAAGGTGCCCGCCACCTGGAAGGCGCGGCTGGTGGGCAGCCACTTTCCGGCGGGAGTCACGCGCCCGAAGGGCTGGATGACGTTGACCTGGTCGTACTGATAGGCGTTCATCTGAAAGGACAAATCGCGGCCCAGAATAAGGGGCGGCTCATCCGGGTTCTCGGGGCTCTGGAGCATTTCCAGGGCCATGGGCGACAGCCCGACCTTGGAAAGCTGCCCGTCCTGAGCGGCCAAACCGGGGTCGATGCCCTTAATCATCATGCCGCTGGCCCCGCCCGAGGCCGTGACCAAAGTTTGCCCGTACACAAAAGGTTCGGCGGATTTCACGCCCGGCACGGCCTTGATTTGCTCCACCAACCCCGGCCAGTCGCTGAGGCCGCCGCCCACACTCATAATAATGACATGGGAGGTGACCCCCAGAAATTTCTCCTTCAAATTGCTTTCAAAGCCGGACAGCACCGCCAGCACCACAATGAGCGAAGCCACCCCCAGCCCCACCCCGCCCACGGAAATGACGGCGATGAGCGAGATGAAACTCTCCTTGCGCTTGGCCCGCATGTATCTCAAGGCTATATTTTTTTCAATAGACAAAACGAGTTCCTTAAAAAGACATGGATACCGGCCTTCGCCGGTATGACGGAGCCGAGGGGGCACCGTCTGCCCCAGGCCGCAATTGCCAGCCGTCGCCCTCTTCCACACTGCCACCGCAACGCCACTTGTCCGAGCCGTTCAGCCGAGTTGCGGCGTTGCTGCATGGTTGCCTCGGCTTGCTAACCGCGCCCTCTTCCCCGCCGCAGGCGCGGCGCCACTTGTCTGAGCCGTTCAGGCGAGTTGTGGCGCCGCTACACGGTCATCACGGCTTCACTAGCCGACACGCAGGTCCAG
>JAITVE010000366.1 GCA_031285975.1 Candidatus Adiutrix sp.
CAGACCCAATTGATGGATCCTCTGGCCATGGGCATCCTGAGCGGCGACATCATCGACGGCCAGTTGCTGGAAGTCACCCTCAACTCCGCCGGGGACGGCCTGATATTCACCGGCCTCGGCGGCGGGGTGGGGGACGGCCCGGCGGCCCCCGAGGACGACTTCACCGGCGCGCCCAAGCTTATCCAGTAATTGCGGATATATAGACCCTCGGCGGCTCAGGACTACCACATCCTGGGCCGCCGGTGTTTTTTTCGCGCGCCGGGCATTGACATTTGGGGGGAATGCTGGTATCCTGCAATTGTTAGGTGTTCGAGTCTTCGAACGTAAGGGAATCCCGTGAAAATCGGGAACGGGCCCGCCGCTGTAACTGGAACGAACGCAGCCGAAGCCACTGGTCGAAAGATTGGGAAGGCGCTGCAAGTAGATGCTTCATTTGAAGCGATCCGGGAGTCAGAAAACCTGCCTGACAACTGATACGCAACGCTTCCCCGAGGAAATGGGAAGTCGGCGACTGAGTGGATACAGGGCGTCCCGGGTCATCATGATGATTCGGGTTTTTTTTAGCCAATTTTTGGCGGTTTCGCCGCCGCCACCTCCTTGGGTTTGAAAAAGCGCCCCGCCGACTTCGCATCTCGCGGCTGACGGAACCCCCGGCTCCGTCGGCGCGGCCCGAAAATTCGTGCCGTGGAAACCTGCCGGGCGCTCCCCGCTTTTGGGGCGCGTATTCATCGACTTTGGAGGTGCCCCCTTTTTCATGTGGGGCAGGGTAGGGAACCCCGTGCGAATCGGGGACGGGCCCGCCGCTGTAACCGGGAACGAAAGCGACCGGCTGTAAGGAAACAGGCGCGTTTGTCAGGCGCGCCGAACATCCCGCAGCCGAAAAGTCACTGGCGGCCAGCCGCCGGGAAGGCGTCGCAAATAGGACGATCCGGGAGCCAGAAGACCTTCCTGCGCCAGGGGGCTGAAAACCCCGTCATTCTCGCCTGAGCCGCGCTTTCCCTGGTCAGGAAAGGGCGGCGGAACAGGGCACGTGGAATAAGCCCGGCGAAAAAACTCATGGATAAGGGCGTCCCTGGGTCACTGTCCGCTGCATCGCGGACGAAAAAATCCAAAGCCGGGGCGGCGGGATTCTACCTCCCCCGCCACCCCGGCCCCGGATTGCGTGTACTCCTATCAAGTTATCTCACCAAGCAAAAAGTCTTACCACAACATCTTTCCTCAACACCGGGCCGGTTCCTACCGGCCTTTTTCTAGAGCACTTTTCTATTGCAAGGTAGTCTGCATGAAGTGAAAAGCACCCAGATGTTTACGTATTTTGCAATTTACTAAAGGCAGGTAAATTGCAAAATGCTCTATTGCGCGGTTGTTTGCGAGAAATTACTTAACTTTCTAAAAATGTATGGTCAAACCAGGCCTTAAAGTTGGGGTATAAAAACTCCATTGCTTCTTTCAGTTCAGCGTGTTCGGTCGTTGATTCTTCAAAATCGAAGAGTATGTCATGGTCGATTTGCACTATGGCATACTCTTCTTCATTGGCGCCGCCATTCAAATCGATACATAAAATGTAGGCGTCATTACTGTCCCATGTAAAGGGCAGATAGCCAAACTTGCAGAGCAGGGGGTTGTGCATACCTTCAATTTCATCAAGGGGGTCATCGCTCGGCTGCGAAGGCGCGGAGTCAAAATAATGAAAATAGGTTGAAATAAACGCCTTATACCATTGCGGAAATTGCAGCCCGAATTCTTCCTCCAGGCCCTCAATATCTTCCTCAGACACGGTTGAGGGGATCAATTTCCATATTGACCATTCCCCATCTCCAAGAGCCGCCTCTTTCATGTCATCCGGCACCCCGGGGCGCATCCATATGCAGAAACCATCCTCGTTTCTTTGGCTATGTCTCTTATAATGTGCCTCAAAGCCCCGCTTAATGTACTCTCTTTTCTCCATCATGGCTCTCCTTTAGCTGCTTTAGATTTTGTTGCGGAGCAACTTTACCATATTCGTGTTAAAAAATCATCGGTTTATTTATTGGCATTGCCTATTGGGCGTAAACAATGGTACCATGCGCGAAAATTACGCGGGCAAAGGAAACGTATCGTGATTGAAGTGCAAAAATGGATGGACGCGGCCCTGGCCGGTCTGCGGGAAAAATTCGGCGGACGCTTGCTGTATCTGGGGTTGCAGGGCAGTTACCGGCGAGGCGAAGCCACGGAGGACAGCGACATCGACCTGGTGTGCCTTCTGGAGCAGGTGACGCTGGACGACCTGGACGCCTACCGCACGGTGGTGCGGGGGCTGCCGGAGGGCGAAAAGGCTTGCGGCTTCATGGGCGGCAAGGCCGACCTGGCCGCCTGGCCGCGCCAGGAACTGTTCCAGTTCAAAATGGACACTGCCGACCATTACGGTCAGTTGGAGACCTTCCTGCCGCCTGTCTCCCGCGAGGATATCATTCGCGGCGTGCGGGTCGGGGCCTCGACCCTGCTTCACATTATGACCCACAGCTATCTCTACGCCGATCCTGAAGCCCGGCCCGCGATTCTGAAAGACGGTTTCAAGGCCGCCTTTTTCACCGTCCAGGCCGCGACCTATCTGCGGACGGGCGCGTATTATTCTCGCAAACAGCAATTGTTGGAAAATCTTGGCGGCGGCTCAGAAAAAGAGATTATTTTCGCCAGTTTGAATTGTCCAGTATGGCTGGCGGCGCATTCGGAGCAAGAAGCTTTTGAGTTACTCCTGGAGTGGGGCCGGATAATGCTGACCTGGCCTTTCCAGTAAAAAGCGGGGGCTCAACCGAGTCCCCGCGCTCATTCCTCACTCGCCCATGCGGCGGCGCCACAAAAATTCTTTGGAGGTCACGTAATCTTCCAGGCGGCGGAGGCGTTTTTCCACGGTTCCGGCGCGCTTGGCGAGTTGATCCATGGCCGAGTTGGGATCCATCTGGGCTTTGAACCAGATGTCGCGCTCTTCCTGGGAGCCGAGGCCGCCTTTGGGGGCCGGGCTCATCAACAGGGCGGCCGCCAGGTAGAGGATGATGGTGGGCCAGAAGAACAGGAACACCGTGGCCAGGGCCATTATCAGCCGGGTCAGGCCCACGGGCCAGCCAAAGTATTCGGCCAACCCCCGGGCCACCCCGAAGATGACGCCGTCGTCAGAGCGGAAGGGCCCGCAGGTTTTGAGACGGGCGGTGAAGCCCCGGCTGGCGTAGCCTTCGAATCGTTTATCGCTCATAGTCGTTATCCCTTTTCTTCGTGTCGCCTGCGGATAATATAATATCTTCAAGAGCCCCGAGGCGGGTTTCCAGGGAACTGAGGGCCACTTCCAGGCGGCGGGCGGTTTCCAGTGTCTGGGCCCGCTCGGCCCGGCCGTCGCCGTCGCCGAAAACCTTGGTGACCAGAATGATGAAGCCCACGGCCAGGAGCGCCAGCGGCACTCCGATGGCCAGCAGGATAAAGGAGGCGAATCCCATAGCAATTTCTCCTCACGAACCGGTCGGGCCGGGTTATATTTTTTTCAGCGGCAAACGTCCCGCAATCTTAGTAAATACCACGCTGGCGAGCGCCTGCCAAGCTAAACTCACGGCCAGGCTCAAAAGCTTGTGTTTCATGGCCGTTATCCTTGGCGGCCGAGGCGTTCTTTGAGGGCCCGCAGTTCTTCGTCCAGGGAATCGTCCAGGCTTTCGAAGGCTTTTTCGCGGGCCTCGGCTTCGGCCTCGGGGCGGCGGCGGCCGTCGAATTCCAGCTCGGCTTCGGCTTCCAGGCGGTCGAGGCGGGAGTCCAGCCGCTCCAGCTTCAGCTTGGCTTCGGCCAGGTCATACTGCTTCATTTGTCCGCTGACCTTCAGGCTCTTCTGGGCACGGCCTTCCCGGTGGCCCAGCATACGTTCCCGCTCGCGGGCCTGGGCCAGCTTCGTTTCCAACTGGTCGATTTCAGCGCGGTATTTGGCCACCACTCCGGCCAGTTCCTCATCCCGGCGTTTCAACTCGGCCAGGGCGGCGTCGGCGGAACGCTTCTCCCCTAACGCTTCGCGGGCCAGGTCGTCCCGGCCTTTGGCGGCGGCTTTTTCGGCGCGGCCCTGCCACAGTTCGCTTTTTTCTTCGGCCTCGGCCAGGCGGCGGGCGCTCTTGGCCTGGTCGGCCATGGCCTGGGCGCAGGCGGCCTTGATTTCCACCTGGGTGTCTTCCATCTCGGCGATGATGAGCTTAATCATTTTGACCGGGTTTTCGGCCTTATCGAGCATGGAGTTGAGGTTGGAGCTGATGATATCGGCGAATCGGGAAAAAATAGACGGCATAATGCTTCTCCTTCGGGTTGGGGTTATGAACTTGCCAAGATACAAAGCAAACATCAGGCCAAAAATTTATACTATGACGTGACTTGGTAAAATATTGATTTTAAACGGTATTTTTGTAAGCGGCCTTTGGTGGGGCGGCGGAGGCGGTCAAATATGATAGCCTAATGAGCTATTAATAGTTAAATACACTATTTGATGGTTAAATAGCCGCTTTGACTTTCGGCCCATTTTTCTCTACACTAGGGCGGGAGCAAAAGGTATGACCCTGATTGAGAAGCCAACTGCGGTGAAGGCGCAATTCAGCCAAGACCAGGCCGAGCCGATGGTCAGTCACGGCCGTTGCGACGGAGCAGAGCCCCTCCGGGGCTTTAACGCGGAACAGGTGCTGACGCTGGACAGGGCCTGGCTCCTGGCCCAGTCCCTGGTGGCCGAGGCCTTTCGCTTTGATTTTGAAGATTTCCGCTCCTGGCCGGTGGATATCAAGCGCTATCCCGAACTGGCCCCGGAAGAGATGGCCGAGGGAGTGTTTGCCCAGCTTTTCCGCTACCTGCGCCCCGGCCCGGCGCTGGTGGGCGCGAGGCAGGATTATTACCGCGTCTGCCTCTATGACCCGGCCATTTTGGCCGCCGTGGCCGCCGAGCCCGGCCTGGCCCTGGAGCCGCTGTTGACCT
>JAITVE010000093.1 GCA_031285975.1 Candidatus Adiutrix sp.
TGCAGGGCTTCCTGCGCGCCCATGCCCGCGCCACCACCCCCGAGCAGCGGACGTTGCTGCGGAAAGGCGCCATCTATTGGGAAAAAGTTCACGGCTACGGCGTAAAAAACGTGCCCGTGGCCGTTGACAATACCCTGCGCGGCAAAACCTACTACGGCTCCCGCCGCAAAGCCTCCACCCTGGGCCCCCGCCCCTCCGGCAGCCAGCACAAAGGTTTTCCCAACTACGAATGGCCCGGCCGCCGCCTCAACCAGGCCCCCCCCTACCAGGGCCGCCCCGACAACCCCTACCCCGGCAAATACTACCCCGGCGTGTATCCGCCTTGATGTAGCTGGAGTTGCTCGGCAGCCCGTACTTTTAAATCTTCAGCAGCCGGATAGTTTTGCGGCCAGGCGGGAGTGGCGAAGCTGCTCCCCGGCGGCGGAGACGGCGCGGCGGACGGCTTCGGCGGAACCAATGAGGACGACGAAGCGGCGGGCGCGGGTGAGGGCGGTGTAGAGGAGATTGCGGCGGAGCATGATGTGGTGGCCGGTGGTTAAGGGGATGACCACCACCGGGAATTCCGAGCCCTGGGATTTGTGGATGGTAATGGCGTAGGCCAGGGTCAGTTCGTCTATATCGTCGAAGTCATAGAGCACCGGGCGGCCGTCGAAATCGACAGTCAGTTCGCGGCCTTCAAAGTCTATTTTGCTGACGCGGCCGCTGTCGCCGTTGAAAATTTCCTTTTGGTAATTGTTGCGGAGCTGCATAACGCGGTCGCCGCGCGTCAGGCGGCGGCCAAAGCGCATCAGGGGCGGGCCGCCGGAGGGGTTCAAGGCCTCGCCCAAGGCGCGGTTCAATTGTTCGGTGCCTAAATCCCGGCTGTGCATGGGCGTCAGCACCTGGATATCTTCCAGGGGATCGACGCCCAGTTTGGCCGGGATTTTTTCCGTAACCAGGTAGACGATTTTTTTGAGGGCGGCAGCGGTGTCGTTTTCCTCCAGAAAATAGAAGTCGCCGCGGTCGCGGTCGGGGCTGCTTTCGGGGAACAGGCCCTGGTTGACCTGGTGGGCGGCCCGGATGATCTGGCTGCCCCCGGCCTGGCGGTAGATGTCGGTGAGCCGGGCCACCGCCGCCACGCCGGACTCCATCAAATCGGCCAGCACCCGGCCCGGCCCCACGGACGGCAACTGGTCGCGGTCGCCCACCATTATCAGGCGGGCCTGGTGAGGCAGAGCCCCGGTGAGGCTGTTCATAAGCTGAATGTCCACCATCGAGGCTTCGTCCACCAGCAGCAGATCGACTTCCAGCTTGTTGTTGGGGCCGCGCATGAAGCCGCCCGCCTGGGGGGCGTATTCCAGCAGGCGGTGAACGGTTTTTGCGGTCAGGCCCGTGGCCTCGCCCAGGCGCTTGGCCGCCCGGCCAGAGGGGGCCACCAGGGCGATGCGGGCCTTCACCGCCCCAAAAATGGCGGTGATTATGCGGGTGATGGTGGTTTTGCCGGTGCCCGGCCCGCCGGTGATGACCAAGAGCTTGTGCTCCAGGGCCAGCCGGGCCGCCTGGCGCTGGCCGGGGGAGAGACTCAGGCCCAGGGTTTTCTCGGCCCAGTCCAGGGCCTTCTCCGGGCGGGGGACTTCCACGGCGGGCTTGGCGCGGAGAATGGACAGCAGGTCTTGGGCCACCCAGTTTTCGGCCCGGTGGAGGCGCGGCAGGTAGACCTCCACCGCGCCGGGCTCGGCCTGGGGTTCAGATTTCACCCGGCTTTCCAGGATGAGGCGGGCCAGGGCTGATTTCAAATCCGCGCTGGCGGCTTCGGGCACGATTTCGCGGGCGGTGGGTAAGAGTTCCTGCTCCGGCAGGTAGACGTGGCCTTCGTCGGCGGCGCGGCTCAAGGCGAAGAGGAGGGCGGCTTCCAGCCGCTGGGGGGAATCCGGGGCCAGGCCCAGGCTGCGGGCGGCCTTGTCGGCGGTGACGAAGCCCACGCCGTCGATTTCGTAGGCCAGGCGGTAGGGGTCTTCGCGGACAACGGCCTCGGCCTCCTCGCCATAGCGGCGGAGGATGCGCATCCCCACCGCCGCGCCCAGGCCGAATTCGGCCAGAAAGCTCAAGAGGCGTTTCAACCCCTGGGTTTGCCGCCAGGCGTTGATGATGGTCTCCCGGCGCAGGGCCCCCAGGCCAGGCACTTCGGTGAGGCGTTCCGGAGCGGCTTCGAGGATGTCCAGGGTTTTTTCGCCGAACTTGTCCACCAGCCGCCCGGCCAGCACCGGGCCCACGCCTTTGATGAGGCCGGAGCCCAAATATTTTTTCAGGGCCGGTTCGGTGCGGGGGGGAGAGAGGCGGTGGTTTTGGACGTGGAACTGGGGGCCGTATTTGGGGGTGTCGGCGAAAAAGCCTTCCATCTCAATAAATTCCCCGGCCCTGGGGCTGGCCAGGTGACCCACCGCCGTCACGGTTTCGCGGCGGCCCGGGACTTTGACGGCCACGACCGTATAGCCGTTGTCCTCATTGACGAAGGTGATGCGCTCCACCCGCCCGGAGAGTTTTTCCAGGCCGGCCCGGACGGGCTGTTCTGTATTTTTTTCACTGCCCGCCATAGCCGCTCCCAGTTAAAATTTCAGCGCAACATTGCTTGCAAAAACGGTGCGCTGTCCCGTCTCTACCACCCCCGCCACCGTATCCACCCACCGTCATACCGG
The DNA here is from genome assembly GCA_031285975.1 of Candidatus Adiutrix sp. Taxonomy (GTDB): domain Bacteria; phylum Desulfobacterota; class Desulfarculia; order Adiutricales; family Adiutricaceae; genus Adiutrix. The sequence goes on from JAITVE010000093.1 coordinate 2,676, forward strand.
CGAAGGCCGGTATCCATTTCCAGGAGAGCAGCTTGTCGGCACCCTTTATCTTCTTCTCGTCTTTCACAATGCTAAAGGAAGAAGAAGAGCGCGGGAAGCGGCTTACTCCGCACATCATACGCCACTGGCAATGGATTCCTGCCTCCGCAGGAATGACGGCGGTGATGAAGAGGCTGTCTAAAATTCTAATTGATCGCCCGGTTTTTTACAATAATTTATGACACAATTCCGGCGGCCAGTTCCAGGGCGCGGGCCACGCCCTGGGTGGGAAAAAGCTGGGAGGCGATGGCCGGGCTGAATTTCCAGCGGCCGTTTTCCAGGATGACGCGGATGAAGAATTCCTGGGTCAGGGGGCCTTCCAGCACCATGACGCGGGTGAGGCCCTGGTTTTTGCTCCGGTCGAACATGAATTCCTTGAACTTGACGATGATCTCCCCGGCGCAGCCCTGCGGGTTGTAGGTGTCGGGGTTGAAGTCGTCGTTATAATAGGCCTGCATCTCTATCTCCTGCGGGGGCGGCACAATGGGGGTGAGGGTTTTGCGGCCGGTGATGTGGTAGAAGACGAGGCGGCCGCCGCCCTGCCATTTGCGTTCATATTTGGTGTCCATTTCCGCCGGGCGCTCTTCGCAGTCCAGGCGGAGGGCTGAATTTTCGGCTTGCCCCATCGTCCACTCGGCGAGCAAAGGGCTGTCGGTGACCAGGATGAAGGCACCGTCGCTTTTCAGGCGGCTGGCGGCCAGGTCGAGGAAGGCGCGCTGGAAGAGGCGTTTGTTCTCCCGCCGCTCGTCCGGCCAGGGCACGGGGAAGAGGGCGCGGATAACGCTTAAACTTTCCGGGGCGAAGCAGCGTTCCAGGGCCACTTCGGCCTTCATGAGCATGACCCGGACGTTGGGCCTCGGCGGCGCGGACAGGCGGCGCAGGGCCCGCTTAAGAGAGGCCCAGGCCACTTCCACGCCCACGAAGTCCCGCTCCGGCGCGGCCAGCGAGGCACGGTGGAGGTACTCGCCGTTGCCGAAGCCGATTTCGAATTCCATGGGGGCCGTGCGCCCGAAAACCACGGGCAAGTCCAGGGGCCGGGGGTGATCCACGGCCTTCATGAGGGGCTCCAGGGAGCGGTAAAATTTTTTGGAAAAAGCCGTCATTATTGTTTCGCGAATATTGTGCAGAATAAACGTCCGCGAGGCCGTTCTATCGTCCGAAGCCCGGTATGGCATAATGCTTTTCCAGGCGGCGCATAATCCAGGCGGCCACGGAGACCAGGAAGAGGTAATAGAGCCCGGCGGCGAAAAAAGTTTCGGTGTAGCGGAATTCATAATCAGCCATGGCCTTAGCCACGCTGGTCAGTTCCTTGGCCGACAGCAGCATGGCCAGCGACGAGTATTTGATGAGGTAGACTATTTCATTGCCGCAGCCCGGCCAGGCCCGCCGCAAAGCCTGGGGGATGACGATGGTTCTGAAGGTCTGGGCGCGGGTCAGCCCCAGGGCTTTGGCGGCCTGGAACTGCCCCTTTTTTATCGACAGGATGGCCCCCCGGATGTATTCCGAATGGTAGGCCCCGCTGCACAGGGAGAAAACCAGCACCGAGGCCGCGTAGGGCGACAGGTAGCATAGTTTCCAGAGGGCCGGGAGGTCGTGGGCCAGGCAGAAGGCCTTCAGCGGGCGGCCCAAGTCCGGCAGGCCGTAGTAGACCACCACCAGCTGCATAGCCAGGGCCGTGCCCCGGAAGAGGGAGACGTAGATATTCAGCGGCCTCACCAAAAACTTCGGATAGCCCGTGCCCCGCACCGCGCCCACCAGCACGCCTATGGCCAGGCCGAGAGTGGCCGAGGGGACGATGATCTTCAAACTCAGCCAAAAGCCTTCGTTCAGCACCGGCCAGAGTTCTTTGAAATAGGCCGCGTCCATCAGCGCCCCGGGCCCATCAGTTCGCTCAGTTTGGCGCAGAAATCCGCCGTGCGGCTGCCGGAGCCGGGGCTCAGGAGCGCGGCGGGCGGCCCGGCTTCGGCGATTTTCCCGGCCTCCATGAAAATGATTTCGTTGGTCAAATTGCGGGCGAAGCCGATTTGGTGGGTGGCCATGAGCATGGTCATGCCCGAGCGGGACAGTTCGGCGATCACCCCCAGCACCTCGCCGATAAGTTCCGGGTCAAGGGCGCTGGTGGGTTCGTCCAGCAGCATGACTTTGGGATCCATGGCCAAGGCCCGGGCAATGGAAACCCGCTGCTTCTGCCCGCCGGAAAGCTGGGCCGGATATAACTGCCCTTTGTCGGCCAGGCCCACGCGGGCCAGTTCGCGGCGGGCCCGCTCCAGGGCTTCGGCTTTGGAGTGTTTTTTAACTTTGCGCAGGGCCATGGCCACGTTGTTTTCCGCCGTCAAATGGTCAAACAGGTTGAAATCCTGAAAAATCATGCCGATTTCCTGGCGGAAGGCGCAGAGCCCGCCCCGGCCCGCCCCGCTGGCCGGGCGGCCCTCCAGAACCACTTCGCCCGCATCTGGCGGAATCAGGTAGTGGATGCACTGCAATAAGGTGCTCTTGCCGCCGCCCGAGGGGCCTATGAGCACCTTCAGTTCCCCTTTATTGAGGCTCAGGGACACGTCGTCCAAAATCAGCTTGCTGCCAAGCGTTTTGCTGATATTCTTCACTTCCAAAATGGGAGGCATACTATCCGCACTCATTGCGAGGCGTCCATATCGGCCAGGCCGGGGATGCGCACGGTCTCATACAGTTTCAGCAACAGGCGAACCCCGGCGGCGGTGAGCACATAATAGACCACGCCCGCCAGGATGTACATTAAAAGCGTCTTATGATTGGTGGAGGCCACGGCCTTGAAGCGGGACATGACTTCGCTGACCCCGATGACGTAGGCGATGGCCGAGTCCTTGAGCATGATGGAATATTCGTTTGACCAGGCCGGGATGGATATCCGCAAAGCCTGGGGGAGGATGACCCCGCGCACGGCCCCCGCCGGGGAGAGGCCCAGGGCCAGGGCGGCTTTAAACTGCCCCGCCGGTATGGACTGCATGGCCCCCCGGAAAATCTGGGACTGGTAGGCCGTGCTGCACAACCCCAGCACCACCACCGCGCAGGCGAATTCCGACACCGTGGCCCGCACCCCGAACACCGCAAACACTGCGGCCTCCAACTGGGTGGACAGCCCGAAAAAAAACAGGAACATGAGCACCAAAATCGGCACCCCGCGAAAGAACCAGACGTAGAGCCCCACCAGCCGCCCGGCCCAGGCGGGGCCATAAACCTGCACCGAGGCCATAACCGTGCCCAGAAGCAGCCCCAGCGCCATGCCGCCCATGACCAGCAGCACGGTCTCCCCCACCCCGCCCAAAAGATACAGCGCCGTCGGCCAGGTGAGGTCGGCGGAACGGAACATCTCGGTCAGGGAAAAGGCGGCGGCGGAGAGCATATCCATAAAAGTAATCCAAGTCGCAATAAAAGCCGGGGCCGCGTATGCTGTGCCCCGGCTTTCCAATGTGTGTCAAATGGGCAGGGATGATTTTCGGGGTGAGCGGCCTACGCTCACAAGGGGGCCTGTACTCAAACGCCCCCCTCGTACGGTCGCGGGCAACAGGCTTATGCTTTCAAGAAGCCGGGGTCACTGCACCTGGCCGGGCTGATACTTCTCAATCAACTCCTGCCAGTAGGGGTCGGCCATAATCTTGGCCAAGCCTTCGTTCACCAGTTTCAAGGTCTCGGGGTCGTCCTTGGCCACGCCGATGGCGAAGACTTCGTTGGGCAAACCCGCCTCGCCGACGATTTTCACGTCGATTTTGGCGGCGGCGGCCGCCGCCGGGGCGTCGTTCATGACGGCGGCGTCAATGCGGCCGTTCAAAACGTCCTGGGCGGCCAGGGCGGAGCTGGGGTATTCCACCAGTTCATACTCGCGGCCCTCCTGCCCGTTGACGTCGGCCATGGTTTTCGCGTCGGAAGTGCCGGACTGCACGCCGACCCGCAGGCCGGATTTCAGGGCCTGATCCGCCGTCAGCGTGGAATCCTTGGCCACCACCACTACCTGCTTGATGGTCCAGTAGGGGGCGCTGAAGTCAATCTGGGTGGCCCGCTCCTCGGTTTTTGACAAGCCCGAGGAGATCATGTCGATTTTACGGGCCTTCAGGCTGGCCACAATGCCGCTCCACTCCATGGGCTTATGCTCAACTTTGAAGCCCATTTCCTTGGCGATCCAGTTCATGGCGTCCACATCAAAGCCGGTGGCCTTACCGTCCGGCCCGATATAGGCGAAGGGCGGGAAGTTGGCGTCAATGCCGTTGACGAAAACCTTATCCTGGGCCAGGGCCGGAACCGACAAGAGCATGAGCAGGGCGAAAAGAACGGGCAATTTTTTGAACATCGTGCACCTCCAAAAGCGCGGGAAGCGGAAATGCGGCCTCGCGGCCAGCGTTTCAGTAAAGGGTTATTATATCAGATTGTGCGGCCTTTTGGCTACACTTTGTGCAAAACGCCATTTTGAGGTATACTAGTAGGGATAAACCCGTCGGCGATGGCGGGAGTTTCCCGCTGATTTTGAGGTGAATTTCTTTGTCCGGCCCTTCTCCCGAAAAAATAGACGCCCGCAGCGCCAAATGGCTGCCCTGGCTGGTGGCCATGGCTTTTTTCATGCAGATGCTCGACGGCACCATCATGAACACGGCCCTGCCCTCCATTGCCCGCAGTTTGGGGGAAAACCCCCTGCGGATGCAGACGGTCATCATTGCCTACATGCTGACTGTGGCCATCTGCATCCCGGCCTCGGGCTGGCTGACCGACCGGCTGAGCCCGCACCGGCTGATGACCGCCTCCATCGGCCTGTTCACCCTGGGGTCGCTCCTGTGCGCCGCGTCCTCCAGCCTCTATTTCATGGTGGGGGCCCGGGTGCTCCAGGGGGCCGGAGCGGCCCTGATGGTGCCGGTGGGGCGGCTGGTCATCCTGCGGCTGTATCCCAAAAACGAATTGGTTCGGGTGCTGAGCATCATCCCCATCCCCGGCCTGTTCGGCTCCCTCATCGGCCCGGCCCTGGGCGGGCTTTTGGTGCAGTACGCCAGCTGGCACTGGATTTTCATCATCAACATTCCGGTGGGCCTCCTGGGCATGGCCGCCACCAACAGGCTCATGCCCCGCTTCGAGCCGGTGCGCGACCAGCCCTTTGATTTAGCTGGCTTTTTAGTTTTTGGGCTGTCGCTGGTGTTTCTCAGCCTGGCCCTGGAAGGTCTAGGGCATTCCGGCATGAGCGGCCCCCTGGTCGCCGCCCTGGGGCTCGGGGGCTTGGCGGTGCAGGCCGCCTATTGGCTGGGCCTGGCCCGCCGCCCGGCAGCCCTGTTTAAGCCCGCTGTTTTCAGAACCAAAACCTTCAGCGTGGGGCTGGCCGGGAACCTCTTCGCCCGGCTGGGCAGCGGGGCCACGCCCTTTCTGTTGCCGCTCTTGCTCCAGGTCGTGCTGGGTTTCTCGCCGCTCCAGGCCGGGCTGATGATGATGCCCATGGCCATGGCCTCGGTCTGCGCCAAGCTCATGGCCCGCACCCTGGCCGCGCGCTTTCAGTACCGCTCCATACTCCTGGTCAACACCTTCCTGCAAGGGGGCCTCATCGCCGCCCTGGCCCTGACCCCGCTGGAGCTCAACCCCGCCATTTTCTGTATGCAGCTGGCCGTTATGGGGGCCGTGAATTCCACCCAGTTTTCCTTTCTCAACACCTACACCCTGATGGAACTGCCCTACGAAGACTCCGGCAGCGGCAATGCCCTGATGTCGGTGGTGGTGCAGCTTTCCCAGAGCCTGGCGGTTAGCATGGCCGCCACCTTCCTGGCC
>JAITVE010000209.1 GCA_031285975.1 Candidatus Adiutrix sp.
TTCGAATTGTCGGAAGCCATGAAAGAGCTGTTCGCGGCCCCCAATGACAGGGCGTATCAGTGAACTATCCCGTCGTATTGGCGGATATCTCAGAGGTGAAAGTATGAATCAGGATAAAAAAATGGGAATCCTGTCACCCGCTGCCAAGCCCGGCCCCCTGGAACCGCCAGCCGGTGTTGAAGAGTTTGAACCCAAAACCGCTTTCGGCAAAGAGTTGTGGACTTTGCGGCAGAAGGCCGTTGCGGGCGGCATGACCCTGATGACCAATGATGAAATTTTGGCGGAGATTGAGTCCCGGCGGTACGGGCGGCTCACGGAGAGCCATGACTAAAATTCGAACGTATATTGACGCAAATGTGATTATTAATGCCTGGCGCGGCCTTGGGCCATTTCAAGATAATGCTTTTGCCATTCTGGAAGACCCCGACCGCATTCTGTTGAGCAGCGCGTTCCTGCAACTGGAATTGCTGCCCAAACCGACTTTTCACAAAAACGTGGGGGAAGTGGCGTTCATCAACAGAATTTTGGAGCATACTGTCCATGTCCCAACAGATGAACAAATTCCCCGCAAAGCCCTGGAACTATCCAGCCGGTATGACCTGGCGGCGATTGACGCTCTTCACGCGGCGGCGGCCATCACCGGCGGAGCGGATGAACTGGCCACCTTTGAAAGCCGGGAAAAACCCCTGTACAAAATTCCCCCGGCCGAACTCTTTGTGATGTCGCTCCACCCGGACGACTTCAAGATTCACTGACAAAAAAGGGCCGCTCCCGATGGGAGCGGCCCTTGTTGTTCAATGCCGGGCGCTTATTTGTCCTTCACTTCTTCGAAGTCGGCGTCCACCACGTTGTCGTCCTGGGGGGCGTCGCCGCCGGTGGGGCCCGCTTCGGGGCCGGGGCCGGCCTGAGCGCCCGCCTGGGCGTAGACCTGCTCGGCCAGCTTGTGGCTGAGGGTGGTCAGGGTCTTGATTTTGGAATCAATGGCCGCCTTGTCGTCGTTGCCCAGAACGCCGCGCAGGTCGGCGATGGCGTTTTCCACGTCGCCGCGAATGGTCGCGTCCACTTTTTCGCCCAGGTCGGCCATGCTCTTCTCGGTGGCGTAGATGAGCTGCTCGGCGTGGTTTTTCAGTTCCACCACTTCCTTGCGGGCCTTGTCGTCAGCGGCGTGGAGTTCGGCGTCTTTGATGAGCTGCTGAATTTCCTCTTCGCTGAGGCCGCTGGAGGCGGTGATCTGGATGGACTGTTCCTTGCCGGTGCCCAAATCTTTGGCCGAGACGTGGACGATGCCGTTGGCGTCGATATCGAAGGTCACCTCCACCTGGGGCACGCCGCGCGGGGCCGGGGGAATGCCCACCAACTCGAAGCGGCCCAGGGTCTTGTTGCCGGAAACCATCTCCCGCTCGCCCTGCAAAACGTGGATGGACACGGCGGGCTGGTTGTCGGCGGCTGTGGAGAAAATCTGGCTGCGCTTGGTGGGGATGGTGGTGTTTTTCTCAATGAGCTTGGTGAAGACGCCGCCCAGGGTTTCGATGCCCAGGGAGAGCGGGGTCACATCCAGCAGCAGCACGTCTTTGACGTCGCCTTTCAGCACGCCGCCCTGAATGGCCGCGCCCACGGCCACCACTTCGTCGGGGTTCACGCCTTTGTGCGGATCCTGCCCGAAAATCTGCTTCACTGTTTCCTGAACCTTGGGCATACGGGTCATGCCGCCGACCAGGATGACTTCATTGATGTCGCGGGCGGCCAAGCCCGCGTCTTTCAGGGCCGTCTGGCAGGGGCCGACCACGCGCTCGATGAGGTCGTCCACCAGGGCTTCCAGCTTGGAGCGGGTCAGCTTGATGTTCAAGTGCTTGGGCCCGGAAGCGTCGGCGGTGATGAAGGGCAGGTTGATGTCGGTTTCCATGGCCGTGGAAAGCTCCATCTTGGCCCGCTCGGCGGCTTCTTTCAGGCGCTGGAGGGCCATTTTGTCGCCGCGCAGGTCGAGGCCGGATTCCTTGCGGAACTCGTCGGCCAGCCAGTCGATGACGCGGAGGTCGAAATCCTCGCCGCCCAGGAAGGTGTCGCCGTTGGTGCTCTTGACTTCGAACACGCCGTCGCCGATTTCCAGGATGGAAATATCAAAAGTGCCGCCGCCAAGGTCGAAGACCGCAATTTTTTCATCGGTCTTTTTGTCCAAACCATAGGCCAGGGCCGCCGCCGTGGGCTCGTTGATGATGCGCAGAACGTTCAGGCCCGCGATGCGGCCCGCGTCTTTGGTGGCCTGGCGCTGGCTGTCGTTGAAGTAGGCCGGGACGGTGATGACCGCGTCGGACACGGTTTCGCCCAGGTAATTCTCGGCGGTTTCCTTCATTTTGGTGAGGATCATGGAGGAAATTTCAGCCGGGCTGTAGACCTTGCCGCGAGCCTCGACCGCCGCGTCGTCGTTATCGGCCTGAACGATTTTGTAAGGCACGATGTTCAGGTCTTTCTTGACTTCCGGCGAGTTGAACTTGCGGCCGATGAGGCGCTTGACCGCGAAAATGGTGGCCTCGGGGTTGGTCACCGCCTGGCGCTTGGCCACCTGGCCCACCAGCCGCTCGCCGGACTCGGCGAAAGCCACGATAGACGGGGTGGTGCGGTTGCCTTCCACGTTGGTGATGACCTTGGGATCGCCGCCTTCCATGATGGAAACGCAGGAGTTGGTGGTGCCGAGGTCGATACCGATAATTTTAGACATAGAATCCTCCAAAATCAATTCATATAGTGCGGGAGCGGGCCGGTGTGCGCCAAACGCTCCGTTGTATCTTGAGCAAACTTGCGGGCTCAGGAAGCCGGGGCCATGGCCACCAAAACCTTGGCCGGGCGCACCAGGCGGTCGTGCAGAGTGTAGCCCCGCTGAATTTCCTGGCTGATGGTTCCGGCGGGCAGTTCCGCGTCGGGCATCTGGCCCATGGCCTCGTGAAAGTTGGGGTCGAAAACCTGCCCGCGCTCGGCGGCGACGGGCTTAAGGCCGTTGTCGGCCATCACGCCTTCGAAGCCCTTGAGGGTCATCTGCACGCCCTCGGCCAGGCTCAGGGCCTCGGCCGGGGAATCTTCGCGCACATAGCTCAGGGCCAGGCGAAGGTTGTCCAGAACCGGGAGCAGCCCCCGCACGGTTTTTTCCGCCGCGAAGCGGGCCTGCTCCTCTTTTTCCTTTTGCAGGCGGCGGCGCATGTTTTCCGTTTCAGCCGCGCAGCGCAGGTAGAGGTCTTGAAATTTATGGGCCTCTTCTTCCCAGTTCTTTTCGGGCTCGGCTTCCGCCGCCGCTTCCTGTTGCGGTTCTTCAACCGTTAAATTTTCGTCCAACATTCCGGCTCCGTATTTTTGTAAAATTCGGCGCCCGCTGCCGTATTCATGCTCGCGGACACCTAAACCATAAGACCGTCCAGCCGCATTTTCAAGGGCCGGGGAATATTTCTGCTCAGTCGCTATCAAGCAACTCGCTCACCAGCCGGGCCGCGTAATCCACCACCGGCACAACCTCCGAATAATCCAACCGCTGCGGCCCAATAATCCCCAAAGCCCCCACGCTCCGATCCCCCCTGGTATAAGGGGACGCCACCAGGGCCAGCCCCGAAAGGGCCGCGTCCGCCGCTTCCCGCCCAATGACAATACGCACCCGCCCGGCGTCGGCCACTTCATTTAAAAGGCTTAGAATGCGCCGCTTGTCTTCAAAAGCGGTGAAGAGAGCCCGCAAGGCTTCGGCCTCGGCAAACTCCGGGTATTTTAACAGGTTGCCCCGGCCTTCCAGATAAATGGGCGGCCCGCTTTCATCTCCCCGGTCGGGCTCGGGCTCCACAGAGGCTTCGGCCAACTCCAAAGCGCGGGCGTAGAGCGCGTCGAAGGCTTTCTTTTCGTCGCCCATGCTTTCCAGAATGCGCGACCGCACTTCGTCCAGGGTCAGATGGGCGCAGTCCTCGGCCAGATAACGGTTGACCTGATTAAGCTCATCCTGACTGTAATCTTCCACAGTGGTCAGGACTTTGTTGCGCATAAGGCTGTTTTCGCCGACCATGACGGCCAGGGCCTCTTTGACCCCCAGGCGAACGAAGTAGAGCTGGCGGAGCGGCAGCCGCTCCATAGCCGGGGCCGAGACCACCCCCATGTGCCGGGTGATGTTGGACAGGACTTTGGAGCAGAGCGACAGCACCATTTCAGCCTTCGGGCGGCCCCCGGCCAACTGGCGGTCGATCATGGCCCGCATTTCGTCGGACAGGCGGCCCACAGCCAAAATCTCGCCCACATAGGTGCGGAGGCCCTCTTCGGTGGGGGCGCGCCCGGCCGAGGTGTGGGGCTGGGCCAAAAGCCCCCGCTCCTCAAGTTCGGCCATGACTTTGCGAACCGTGGCCGAGGACAGGTGCAGCTGATGGCGCTTGACCAGCGTTTCCGAGCCCACCGGCTC
>JAITVE010000307.1 GCA_031285975.1 Candidatus Adiutrix sp.
GACCCCATGAGTATGCAGCCGCACGACGTTGACATTAAAGCGCTGCTGCGCATATCCAGCATCGAGAACATCGTGGTGGCCACCACCAAATCCACCGCCGATTTCGTGATTTCTTCGCCTCTCTTCAGCCGCCATTATCAGCCCGTGAAAACCGATTACGACAGTTACGTCCGGCGGCTGGGCGGCTGACGAGGCGGCTTTCTGTGGGAAAATCATCCCGCGTCCACCAACCGTTTTTTGTTGCCTGCCCCGGCCTTCGCCGGAATGACGGGCAAGAGGCAGGGAGAGTGTTTGACAAGTTACTCTCCTGGAAATGGATACCGGCTTTCGCCGGAATGACGGTGTGGGTGGATGTGGCGGTATTTTCTGAAAGCATTGTGTGGTAATACTTTTACGCCGACAATAGCGCGGTGGCGATGTCGTCGGCAGCGCGGGGGCGGGCCAGTTTCAGGGCGGCCCGGCGCATGGTCGTCAGGCGCACGGGCTGCTCCATCAAACTCCGCACGGCGGTTTTCAGGCTGTTTTGGCCGAAGCACATCATCCCCGCGCCCGCGCTGGTCAAGGTCTGCGCGTTATACACCTCATGGTTGGGAATGGGGGACACGAACAGCATCGGGAGGCCCATGTTGAGCGCCTCGGAGCAAATAATGCCGCCGGGCTTGGTCACCAGCAAATCAGACTCGGCCATAAACAATTCCAGGCGCGGCTCCAACCCCCGCCGGTCAAGGTAGAGGCTCGGGGGCGGGTTGTAGGCTTCCAGCGCGCGGATTAAGGCCTGGTTGCGCCCGGCCACCAGGGTGACGGTGAGGGGCCGGTTCAGCGCGCCTAAATCATCCAGAAAGCCCAAGACTTCGCGCACTTTCAGAGAACTGCCGAGCATCAGAATGCGCCAGGGCTCCGGCCCCACGGCAGTCTCTCCGGCCGCCGCGAATTCCCGCCGCACCGGGATGCCCGTCACGCCAATGCGTTCCGCAGGCACGCCCCAGGCCGCCAAACGCTCGGCGGCCTCGGCCGTGGCCACGTGGTAGCGGTCAACATCGAGGTCAAACCAAAAACCGTGCACCTGATAATCGGTGACGCAGACCTGGAGACCGCCCTTATACGCGCCCCGACGGCGCAAATCGGCCACCAAGCGCATGGGCAGAAAATGGGTGCAGCACACCGCGTCAATCTCGTTTTCCGCCAGCAAAATGCTCATGCCCGACACTTTGGCGGCGTGGCTCTTTTCAATATGCTCCACCAAACGGCTTTGCGCCGCCGGGCGGTCGGTGCTGACATAGACCAGACGGCACAGCCAGCGCACATGCTGGGCGGCCAGTTCGTAGCCGCGCCCGTAAAAACTGCGAAAGCGGGGCCCGGCAAAACTGAGCACATCGGCCAATATGGCCTCGCTGCCCCGCTCGGCCAGGGCCTGGTTGATGGCCCGGGCAGCGGAGCGGTGCCCGTTGCCGGCCGAGCCGTGCACGGTGAGCAAACGTTTCATGACCGCACCCCCTGCGGCTGCGTGGCCGTGGCCGTGGCCGCCGAGGGCGCCCAGGAATCGCTCCACGGCAAGAGGGCGGGCCTGCCGTCCGGCTGCTCCACCACCGCGTGGGAGGGGCCCGTCCAGTAGCCGCAGTTGGCGTACACCAGGCCGTGGCTGCGCCGCAGGGCGGCCAAATGGGTGTGCCCGCAAATCACCCCGTCATAGCCCTGCCGGGCGACGTCGCGCATCATTTTGCTCTCGGGGTCGCCCCAGAGCCGGGTCAGGTCGTCCTGCCAGTGCATCAGGGCGGATTCCAGGGTTTCCGAAGCCAGCCCCAGCCCGCGAAAAGTCATGGGGAAGCGCTCGGCCAGCGACCGCAGGTGCACGTACAGCCAGGTGCCTATGCGCCCCAGGAGCGGCACCCGCAGGGCCGGGTCGTATTTATCGCCGTGGATCACCAAATATTTTCGGCCGTCACCAAAGCGGTGGACGGCCGAATCGCAAAGCCGGATGTCGGGCAGGGTTCGCTCAAACAACCTTCTCAGGCGGTGCTCCCTCCGCATGAACTCGTCGTGATTGCCCGTCACATAGGTGACTTCAATGCTTTGGGACAGCGTCCGCAGCATTTTCAGCACCCGCATCTGGCCGCGAGGCCACTTCCGGCCCCGCGCCGGGCGGCAGCCGTCGAAAACATCCCCCACCAGATACAAATGATCGCATTGTACGGATGACAAAAAGCCGAGCAGTTCCTCCACCTGGCACCAAGGCGAGCCCAGGTGCAGGTCGGAAATGAAGACGCTTCGGTAATACGGCAATGTTCACCTCGCCTGTTGCATACCAATGGTTTTACCCCTCAAGGCGGCGCGACGGCAGCCCGCTTTTCACCCACGCGCAGAAACGAAAAGCGCCCCGCCTGACCTGTGGCCAGAATACCCCGCCAATGTTAAAATTCCATTGCCGCGAGGTTAAAAGAATATCAATTTTTCAGCCTGTTGACGGATGATTGACGGCGATGTGGCCGATATCGTTTGATTTATATGCCGACTCCGCGACGATGCGAGCAGCCGACTTCGGAAGTAGCTGCGGTAAATTATTCAATTATTTCACTGTGTTGAGACGCATTTGTGCCGTCAAGTATTATTTGGTAAAATAGAGGCGGAAAATCGGCTGGGGAGGCATACCATGAAATGTCTGTCGCTGTTTTTTAGAAGTTGCTGTATGGTTGCGGTTTTTGGAAGCATTGCGTTCGCTGATGAAATTTATCAGGACGCGGACGGCGTGTGGCGCAACCGAGACGCCCAGGGGCCCCAGGCATCCAAGACAATTCTGGAAAGCGTTACCGAGCAAGTCTTAACGCCGCCACAAGAGAGCGATGAAATATACCGGGATGAAAACGGCGTGTGGCGCAACCGCACCACCAAGGAAGACAAGCCCATCGCGGACGGCCTGAATTCCATGAGCCGGGGAATGGTTGAAGGCGTTATCGGCATTATGGACGCGACAGTAGGCGAAGCCGCCCGTACGAGTTTTGGGAATTTGTCAGAATCAAACCAACAGGAACTCAATGAGCTTCGGTCGCGGAT
>JAITVE010000328.1 GCA_031285975.1 Candidatus Adiutrix sp.
TGATCGCCGTCATCGCCATCATAGCCATGATGGCCGTGCCCTCGCTCCTGAACATCACGCCCTAGGCCCGCGCACGGCTGGAGGCCAAGAACGCGGCCACCATCATGCGCCAGGCCCGGCTGAAAGCCGCCAGCACCCAGCGGCCCACCCGCGTGGTGATTCATTGCAAAGAGCATGAAGCCGATGTGAAGAAACCCTGCGTTTTTACCATGCAGGGCGCGATTTATGACAACGGGGTGCCGAGCGGCTGGGGGCCTGTGCCCGTGGCCGGTCAGCAGACCCGCCATGAAATGAATGCCAGCATCCTGGCGCGGGCCGCCGCCGGCACCACGCCCCGGAGCACGACTCCGGCGACCCCCTGGGACCCCTCAATTCTTTGGATCATTTTTATGCCTTCCAGCCGGGTGGAAGCCTCGCACGAGCCGTACGTTGTGGAGTTCGTGCCGGAACAGTATAAAGCCGCCGGAGATAAGCGGGGCCTCTGGAGCCTGTCGGTGAACGCCAGTTCCGGGCGCACCACCTTGAACCGGGTTCATTGACGGAGAAGTGGTGACCTATGCACACATATAAACAACAAAACGAGCGGCTGAGGGGAGCCGGGGGCTTTACCCTGATTGAAGTGCTCGTCACCACTGTGGTGATTGCCCTTGGCTGCCTGGGCGCGCTCCACTTGCAGTCCGTTTCCATGCAGGCCGGGTCAACCGCCGACGAGCGCACCGTGGCGGCTTTCCTGGCCGAAACCAAATTGGAAACCATGCGGGCGGTGCGCTTCACCGACCTGAAGATCGGCAGCAGCACCCAGGTCTGCACCCGCGACGGGGCCTGCTGCGACAAAACGGAATCCACCCCCTGCACCGGCTCCGGCCACCCGTCCTATCCTTATGAAATCGTGACGAAAGTCATTGAGGGTGAGCCGACCACTCTGAGCCGCAGAATAGAAATACAGATATCCTGGAACGATGTGTACGGCCCCCGCAGCATTCAATATGACGCGGCCCTCACCAATTTTTCGTTCTGAGGCAGTGACGAGGCCATTATGCAGATGGAAAAAACATATGACGGCGATAGGCATCCCCAGGGCATGATCCTGATGATGACCCTGGTGATCCTGCTTCTGATGAGCCTGATGGGTATGGCCATTCTGTCGAATACCCGCACGGAGATGACCATTTCCGCCAACACCGCCGGCGGCCGCGACGCCTTTACCAGGGCCGATACGGCGGCCCGCATCGCCACGCTCATGGCCCGCCTGGCGGTGCATGAGCACGAGCTGGGCTCCCCGAGCAAGGTGATGTCAGGCGGGCCGCTGGAAATTGATTTCAACATGCCCGGCTACGTCAACCACAACCCGAACCTCGCGCCTTTCGATATGGCCACCCTGCTGTCAGAATCAGCCGAGGTCTTTGATTATCAGCGCCGCTACCTGGCCACGGCCAACCGGGTGGACGCCGCCACCGCCGCCGACCAGCCCAAGCTTCTTCCCCACATGGTCTTCCGGCAGGACGGCAAAGTGGTGGCCACGGCCCGGGTGTCCCTGGATTACAATGAAAGCATTGATGCGAGCGGCGGCGGGTCGCTGGGCACCAGAAACTATGGCGATGACGGCGGCGGCACACAAGTGCGCGCCGTGCTGGCCGTGACTGTGCACGGTCGTCCGCCTTCCGACGACGACAATTACGGAGCGTACACCGGCACCGCCGACCCGGACGAAGAAGAGATGGTCATCAACGATGTGCCCCACAGCATCATCACCACCATGTTCAGGGAAATGCTGTAGCGGCGGCGGAGGCCTCTTCCCTTGGCTGACCTTTGTATGCTACACTGAATGCCGGACGGCCCTCAACGCGAACGCGTGAGGCCCGCCCGGCACACTTGTTACGCGGAGTTGAAAATGCCCGGCCACGCCCCGGATCATCAGAAAAGTGTGAGACCCGCCGTGGTGCTGGCTGCCTTCGGCACCGCCGACGCGGAGGCCCTGAGCGCCATTCTGCATATCCGGGACAGGGTCGCGGACGCCTTCCCGGAGCGCGAAATCCGCCTGGCCTTCACTTCAGGCATCATCCGCCGCCGCTGGCACACGCGGGCCGGGGACGAGGCTTTTAGGCGGGAGCATCCCGAAGTTCCGGCGGAAATTTATGTCATCTGCGACCCCCTGAGCGTCCTGGCCGCCTTGGCCGAGGCGGGCCCGCGACCCGTCACGGTGCAGTCCCTGCACGTGAGCGACGGGGCCGAATACCGCGACCTCAAAGCCCTGGTGAACGCCCTGGCCGGAATTGAGACCCTGAACCCCGCCCGGCGGCCTTTCCCCGGCCTGGCCCTGGGCGAACCGGCCCTGGGGGACGGCAGTGAAGAATTTCTGCGCCGCGCCGCCGAAGCCCTGCGCCCCCTGATTCGCCAAGCAGAAACCGCCGGAGCCGCCCTGACCCTGATGGGCCACGGCAACGAACACCTGCACCAAAAAGTCTACGCCGACCTGGAAACCCAGCTGCAAAAAATGTACGCCCCTGTGACCGTAGGCCTGGTGGAAGGCGAACCCGGCCTGCAGCACGTCAAAGACGCGCTGAAGCGAACCGCCCCCAAGCCATCGAAAATCCTCCTGGCCCCCCTCATGGTCGTGGCCGGAGAACACGCCAAAAACGACCTGGCCGGTTCCGGTGAAACCAGTTGGCTTTCAACGCTGCAACAGGAAGGCTACCACGTCCTCCCCCACCTCACCGGCCTCGGCTCCCTGGACTCCTGGGCTGATCTGTACGTGGAGCATTTAAAGAAATTACGATGATTTGCAAACGCCCGAACCGCGCCCCCGTTAACCGCAGGCCTGGTGGAAGGCGAACCCGGCCTTCAGCATATCCAAAGACGCGCTGAAGCGAACGCCCCCAAGTCACCGAAAATTCTCCTGGCCCCCACTCTCAAGGTCGTGGCCGGAGAACACGCCAAAAACGACCTGGCTGGTTCCGATGAAACCAGTTGGCTTTCAACGCTGCAACAGGAAGGCTACCACGTCCTCCCCCACCTCACCGGCCTCGGCTCCCTGGACTCCTGGGCTGATTTGTACGTGGAGCATTTCAAGAAATTGCGGTGATTTGCAAGCGCCCGAACTGCCCCCGAGCCCTTTTGAATATAATTGTTGATAATTCGCTCATGATTCTGTATAGTACTACGGATTAGGCACGGCCTTGATATATTTGACGATGTACCCGATATTGCCCTCCCGCAAGTCCAGAACAAACTCAAAATTAAGGCCATCGCCCGCCATAGTAAGCGGCAAACCCGCTCGGCGGAGGCAAACCTCTCCGCCCATGACGCGCAAAACCGCCACACATAAGCCGGCGTAGCTCAGGGGTAGAGCAGCTGATTCGTAATCAGCAGGCCGCGGGTTCAATTCCCATCGCCGGCTCCAGTAAAATCAAGGCTTTAGCTGATATTTCGGCTAAAGCCTTGATGCGTTTTTGACTTTTTGCTCCAAATATGCTCCAATACTCCAAAAGGAGGGAGCTTATGGCCAGCATCAGAAAACGGGGTAATCTGCAATGGGAGGCGCGTGTCCGCCGCAAGGGGATGCCTGTCACCTGCAAAACTTTTGAGACCAAATACGATGCCGAGAAATGGGCACGGGAAATAGAATCGGAAATGGACAGGGGCGTCTTCGTGCCGCGCGGGGAGGCTGAAAACACCACCCTGGCCGAAGCGCTGGATCGCTATATTGACGAATACATCCCCCGGCTGGCCCATGCTGACAAAAGCGAGCGCATGGCCCGCGCCCTGCAAAAACGGGCTCTGGCCAGCCTCATCATGGCCCGTATCCGCAGCAAGGATATTGCCGATTTCATCAAGGAACGTGAGGCCGAAGGCGTGTCGGCCAACACCATTCGCCTTGATTTAGCTATGCTGTCGCGCCTTTTTGAAGTGGCTATCAGTAATTGGGGCATGGAAAGCCTCACCAATCCTGTCAGCCGGGTGGCCAAGCCCAAACTGCCCCCTGGCCGGGAACGGCGATTGGAAGACGGTGAAGAGGAAAAACTCCTGGCCGCCAGTTCCCCTGACTTGCAAACGCTCATCAGGCTGGCCCTGGAAACGGCCATGCGCCGCGAAGAACTGGCCACCCTGACCTGGGAACGGATAGACTTCAAGCGCCGCACCATCACCCTTATGGCCGACAGCACCAAAAACAGCACGGCCCGCACCATCCCCATGTCGCCCAGGGTGATAGAGATATTGCGGGAGCTTGAAGCGGAGCGTTGCGCCATTACTCCCAAAGCCTTGCTGGATGGCCCTCCCAACCCG
>JAITVE010000364.1 GCA_031285975.1 Candidatus Adiutrix sp.
CGGGCAGGATCTGATCTTTCCCCACCATGAAAACGAACTGGCCCAATCCGGGGCCCTGGATCGGCCCATGGCCCGCTTCTGGACCCACAACGGCTTTGTTCGGCTCAACAACGAAAAAATGTCCAAATCCCTGGGCAACTTCTTCACCGTCAAGAACGTGCTGGAAAGCTTTGACGGCGAGGTGCTGCGCTTCCTGTTGATTTCCAAGCACTATCGCGGGCCGCTGGACTTTTCTGACGAAGCCTTGAAGGAAGCCGGCAAGGCCCTGGAGCGCGTCTACCGGGCCCTGGCCGCCGCCGAGGAGGCCATGGGCGAGAACGAGGCCCTGGCTTTCAGGATGAATCTCGTCCAGGAATACCGCGACAAATTCGGCGAGGCCATGGACGACGACCTGAACACCGCCCGCGCCCTGGGCGTGGTTTTCGACCTGGTGCGGGCCCTGAACAAAGCCGCCTCCGCCGGAGAATTGGAAGAAACCGCCGCTTATTACGCCGGGCTGAAGCTCATGGGCGAGGAACTGGGCCTGTGGCAGCGCGAGCCCCGGGAATTTTTCGCGGCGGTGGAGTCGCGCCACGCCAGCGAAATGAGCGCGGACGACATTGAAAAAATGATCGCCGCCCGCGCCGCCGCCCGCGCCGCCAAAGACTGGGCCGAGGCCGACCGCATCCGCAACGCCTTGCTGGACAAGGGCGTGGTGCTGGAAGACAAGGCCGGGGCCACCACCTGGAAACACGCCTGAGCCGGGCGCGGAGGCTGACGACTTGAAAAAAGTGGACATGCCAACAAGCCCGGGCTCGGCTGAACCCGTTGAGCCTCACCGCGCCCCCGGCGGAGAAAGGGCCCGCCGGGCCTTTGAGCTTGTAAGTGAATACAGTCCCCAGGGCGACCAGCCTGAAGCCATCGCCGCCCTGGTGGGCAACCTGCGCGACGGCGCGCCCAGCCAGGTGCTCCTGGGGGTCACCGGCTCGGGCAAAACCTTCACCATGGCCAACGTGGTGGCCCAAATCAACCGGCCCACCCTGGTGCTGGCCCCCAACAAAACCCTGGCCGCCCAGCTCTACACCGAGTTCAAAGGCTTCTTCCCCCACAACGCCGTGGAGTATTTCGTCTCCTATTACGATTATTACCAGCCGGAAGCCTACATTCCCCAGTCCGACACGTTTATCGAAAAAGACAGCCAGATTAACGAGGCCATCGACCGGATGCGCCACTCAGCCACCAGGGCCCTCTTTGACCGCCAGGACGTTTTAATCGTGGCCTCGGTCTCCTGCATCTACGGCCTGGGCTCGCCCGAAGCTTATGGCGAATTGATGCTCCACCTGGAAAGCGGCGTTGACCGCCCGCTGGACAACGTGCTGGCCCGCCTGGTGGAGATGCAGTACGAGCGCAACGATTTCGACTTCCACCGGGGCGTGTTCCGGGTGCGCGGCGACGTGCTGGAAATTTTCCCGGCCTATGAGGAGAGCGAGGCCGTGCGGGTGGAATTTTTCGGCGACACCGTGGAGCGCATCACCCAGGTGGATCCCCTGCGGGGCGAGGTCATCCGCCAGTTGCCCGAAGCGCTTATCTATCCCGGCAGCCACTACGTCAGCACCCGCGAAAACCTGGAGCGGGCCATGGGCGTCATCAGCCTGGAACTGGAGGAGCGGCTGGACGTTTTGAACCGCGAGGGCAAGCTCGTGGAGGCCCAGCGGCTCACCCAGCGCACCAATTTTGACCTGGAAATGATGAAGGAACTGGGCTGGTGCCACGGTATTGAGAACTATTCCCGGCCCCTCACCGGCCGCGCCCCCGGCGAGGCCCCGCCGACGCTGCTGGATTATTTCCCGGACGATTTTTTGATGATTATCGACGAAAGCCACATTGCCGTGCCCCAGGTGCGGGCCATGTGGCATGGCGACCGCAGCCGCAAAACCACCCTGGTGGAGTTCGGCTTCCGCCTGCCCTCGGCCCTGGACAACCGGCCCCTGACTTTTGACGAGTTCAACCGCCGCCTGTCGCAGACCATTTACGTCTCGGCCACCCCGGCGGATTACGAGCTGGAACTGTCCGCCGGGCTCATCGCCGAGCAGGTCATCCGCCCCACGGGCCTCACCGACCCGCCCATCACCGTCAAACCGGCCCGGGGCCAGGTGGACGATTTGTATGGTGAAATCAAAAAGCGGGTGGCCAAAAAAGAGCGGGTGCTGGTGACCACCCTCACCAAGCGCATGGCCGAGGATTTGACCGAATACCTCACCGAGCACGATATCAAGGCCCGCTATCTGCATTCCGACGTGAAAACCTTCGACCGGGTGGAGATTCTGCGCGACCTGCGGCTGGGGGAATTTGACGTGCTGATCGGCATCAACCTGCTGCGCGAGGGCCTGGATTTGCCGGAAGTCTCCCTGGTGGCCATCCTGGACGCGGACAAGGAAGGCTTCCTGCGCTCGGCCCGCTCCCTCATCCAGACCTGCGGCCGGGCGGCCCGCAACGCCGGTGGCCAGGTCATTCTCTACGCAGACAAAACCACCCCGGCCATGGCCGAGGCCATGCGCGAAACCGAGCGCCGCCGCGAGAAGCAGCTGGCCTTCAACCAGGCCCACGGCATCACCCCGGCCACCATCAAAAAGAACATCGGCAGCATCGCCAATTCCATCTGGGAGCGGGATTACGTGCCCGCGCCGGAAGTCCGCCCCGCCACCGACGACCCCATGGCCATCCCGCCCGACGAAATCCCCAAGATTTTGAAGGCCCTGAAAAAAGAAATGAAAGCCGCCGCCGAGGAACTCGATTTCGAAAAAGCCGCCCGCATCCGCGACAAAATCAAAGCGCTGGACGGGGCGTATCTGTCGAATTAGGGCGTTTCGTAAATGAGATGTCGTGGTGCAAACTGGCACCACGTGTAAATCTCTTTAGGATCAAAACCAGGGCATGAAGCCGTTTCATTTTTGGGGAAGGCTATGGGGCTTCCTGTGATATCATTAAAGGTATCATTGTAGTAATAATAGATTTTGTCTTCCCCATATATCCAAAGCGGTTCAGAGCCGCCGCCTGACATTGTCGGTCGAAACGTAAAGATGGAGCTTTGGTCAGGGATATAGTAATATGGCTCAAGCGCGACAACGAATAGATTGTATGTAAAGCGGGGAAATATCAATGCCGACGTTATCGGCAGCGCAATTAATAACACGCAGCCAATGACAGCGTAGAGCAGGAATTTTTTCAGCTTTGATTTCTTACGTTTAGCTGCCATAGCATCGCCCACGGATAGAGTATCCCCGCGTCCTGTATATCCCGCTTAGGAACAGTTCAGGGAAACGTACAAATTGTTCATGAACTGTTCCTTATCCATCGTCATTGCTCCGCGTCCGCGACCGCCGTTTCAAGTGGGGGATGCGGGGCGTCAGGGCGACCACGAGGGTCACCATCAGGCCGACGACGTGGTAGTTAAAACCGTACGCCATGCCGATGGAGGCCGCAACCCACAGGCTGGCCGCCGTGGTCAGGTTCCTGACATTGCCGCCGTCTTTCAAAATCAGGCCCGCCCCCAGAAAACCTATGCCCGTGACCACCTGGGCGGCGATTCTCGACTTTGAGGCGGGGTCAACCACCGACGACAAAAAGGTGAAAACCATCGCCCCGGTAATCACCAGCACATGGGTGCTGATGCCCGCGTCTTTCATCCGCGATTCCCGTTCGGCCCCGATAATAATGCCGGAAAACAGGCAGAGCGCCAGGTCGATAGCAAAATTAATCTCGGCTTGTTCAAAAAAAATGACGTTCATATCCGTTACCGTGAAGCCTTCGGGGAAAGCTGTTCTTTCTCTTTTTTTGTCTTTTCATCCTGGCGCGGTTTGTCCACAGCAACCAGGCAGGAGTTATCGAAGCGGCGCATGGTGGCCTCATCAACACAGCCGCTTTTGTACTTTTTCTTCATGGCCGCTAAAATCTTTTCTCTGATAACAATTTTGAAAAATCAGCACATAGCAAATCATCAATTAAGTTATAGGGTATGATTACTTCGGGCATACCTGCTGAATATGGCCCCACCTGATATAGCTGGAACCAAACATGTAGCCCATCGCTATCAAAGTAAAAAGTGTCAAAATCATCCCATGCCGAAGCTCCATTTTCAAATGGCTCAGTTAAAAAATCACCGTCAGCGGCTTGCTTTAGTTGCTGAATAATATACTCACGAATTAATGGAAATGCACCGCCGTCTGAAGAATAGTCACGACCGAGTAATTTATTAAGCACATTTCCACCAACAGTATCAAAACGACCTTCAGTATTCACAAATAACTCTTGAATTGATTCAATACGCATTATTGGTGACAAGGTAAAATTGAAACATTCAAGCCCACGCATCCCGTGCGCGGCTCCCGCAAAATAACTACCCCAACTATATATAACCGATAAAATGGCTCCATTGGTTTTGATTTCACTTAAATGGAAATTGTATTCAGAACCATGATGGAAGTTTGAAGGAGAGTTGTATTGATATGAGGACTTTCTAAACCAAAGCTTTCGTTCCACTATATTTGAATTTAAAATATCACTTATATCACTAATCTCCTTTATAGAATCTGATCTTAAAAACAGTTTATCACCTGAAAAGTCACAAGTTGAATCATTATCGCCATTGTTGATGTTGGCGCATGGCTTTTTTACAGTTTCTATTTTATAGCTGATATCGAACTGTGGGTTTATTCTTTGGAAAGATGGACTTGATTCCTTAATAGGAAAAGGGGCGTCTGATTCTTTAATTAATTCATTTATCCCATTCAATAATTGCACTTTGCTGTCTGGGTCAGAAGCGTTGATTTCCTGCAAATGTGCGAAGTCTCGATGCCGCTCTGTGTCATCGCTTAATCTAACAGGTATCACGCATGTCTCTCCTACAGGAAGCTTTTCTAGTTTTTTTATCGCTCTTTTGAGTTCCGATTGAAATTCTCCGGTTTTGGTATGCGCATAATGCGAAAAAAATACAACAATAAGAGCCGATTTTTCAAATTCGGTTTCTGTAAGATATTTCCAGTCTTGGCCTGGCTTTATTTTTTTAATATCCATCCAAGTGTTTATTCCATTGTCTTTTAAATAATCGTGATATGGCAAAACCAGATCTTTATCTTCTCGAACATAAGAGATAAACACTTGCTTGGCAATTTTCGGTTTAGGTTCAGTCATTTTTAAGAACTCCTCACTCCCCGTCCGGCAATTTCGGCGACACCGGCTCCAGGCCTGCCAGCGGGGGGAGCTGCACCCCGGCTTCCTGCATCCGCTGCTTGAGTAAGGTCAGGCTGGTTTCGTAGGACTCGCGGGTGGGGTCAAGCTGGGTGGCCTTGGCCAGGTCGGCATAGGCTTCCACATATTTGTTCTGCTGCTCATAGACCCGGCCGCGAAAATAATGGGCCTGGGGATAGCCTGGCCACTGCCTGAGGGCCCGGGTGAAGTCCAAAATCGCTTCGTTATGCTGTTTGGCGTCGCGCTTGGCCTCGCCGCGCAACAGGTAGCTCACGGCCCGCTCCCGCCGGGTCAGGCCCCGGCGCTGGATGATTTTGGTGTAGCCTTTGATGGCTTCGTCATAATCGCCTTTGCGGTGCGCCACATAGGCTTCCTCCACCAGGGCAATGGGCGTGGTGCCGGGCGTTTCTTCCTGGGCCCGGGCCGGGCCGTCCAGGGCTATCAACAGGGCCAGGCTCATCGCGGCGGTTTGCCATAATTTCGTCATAATCCACCTCACTCCAAAGGCAGCGCCGCCAAAATCAGCATATAGGCGGGCACGGTCACCAGCATGGCCAGGGTGCTCAGGGAGGCCACCACCGAAGCGTAGCGCACGTCCGTGCCGTAATAGCCGGACAGAAGCGCGATGCTGGAAACCATCGGCAGGGACGACTGGATGATGAACACCTTGGCCATCAGCGGCGGCAGCGGGAACAGGCTTATCAGGCCATAGATGACTATGGGGCTGAGGGTGAAGCGGCCAATCAGCAGGGCCAGCACGTCCCGGTCGGGCTTCAGTTCCTTCAGCTTCACCGAGGCCAGGGCAATGCCGATGAAAATAATGGCCAGCGGCGTGGTCAGGCCGCCAATGTAGGCGCAGGCGGTCATGATGAAATTCGGGGGTCGCCAACTGAGCAGCACCAGGGCGAGCCCGCAGAGAAAACCCATCAGCGGCGGTGAAAATATCCGCCTGAAAGTGGCCAGGCTGAGTATCTTTTCCGGCCGCCGCCCGCCTTCCCCGCCGAGGCTGAGGCAGTAATTGCCCACCGACCAGAAGAAGGTGGTGTTGCCGAAAAAATAGAGGAGCACATAGGGCAGCGCGTCGGGCCCGAAGAGGGCCACATTGACCGGCAGGCCAATAAAAATAGTGTTGGAAGTCGGCACCCCGACGCAGAACGCGCCCCAGCGGTTTTCGGGTATTTTCAACAATTTGGCCAGCGGCAGGGCCAGCAGAAAAACAATGACCACGGAGGTTATGGGCACCAGCGACCCGTAAATAAGGTGCACCAGCTGGTCGCGGTTGAACGTGGACAGGATGTTGGCGAAAAGATAGGGCGGCAGGGTAATCATCGTCACCAGCCGGGGCAGCAGGGCCTTGGTCTCCGGGCTGAACCAGCCCCGCCGGGCCAGCACATAGCCCACCAGCCCGATTAAAAACAGGCTCAAAACGCACTCAATGGCTTGCTGGATAACGGCGCTCATTGCTGCTCTTCCCGGCGGCCTTCCCGCCCGTTCAGTCGGGCCAAAAGCCCGGGCGCGGGACGGAAAATCAGCCCCAGCCGTTTAACCCCGCCCCGGTAGCGCCGAGGCGTGAACCGCCCGAACCCCCGCAGCGCCACCGGCCGCCCCTCAGCCAAAGCCCCGGCCAGCCCTTCAATAATTTCACGAATCCCCGCCTGCACTAATTCCAGCGGAAACGACGGCTGAAGCCGCCGCATTCGGCCAGCCAAACTGCGCCGGGTCAGTACGGGTAAACGTTCGGTAGTTGCGGCGGCCATGAATACTCCTGCATTACGCCTGTAATGGCACCAAGTATAGCCCTATCCATTGATAAAGACAAGAAGCAGGCGCAAAGCTTTTTTAATGGGAGAAGACGGCGGCGGTTCGGGGACGTGGGCACAGAAGAGCGCGGCGACGGACTTGGCCGGGCAAACCATACGCTCCTGGAAATGGATTCCTGCCTCCGCAGGAATGACGGGGCGGCGGCAGGCGGAGTGTGCCGACAAGTTGCGCCACTGGAAATGGATACCGGCTTTCGCCGGTATGACGAGGTGGGGGTACGCAGTGCGGCGATAAACACGAAGAGAAAGGCATGGGCCCCGGCCTTCGCCGGGGTGACGGCGGGGCGCTCCACACCGCCACCGCAACGCCACTTGTCCGCAGCGTTCAGCCGAGTTGTGGCGTTGCTGTACGGTCGTCACTGATTGCTAACCGCGCCCCTCTTGGGGTCCAGGGGGTATCCCCCTGGCGCACGGAGAGTCCAGAGAGGGGCTCGCGTAAGCCCCTCTCTGGCGGGGCTTGGGGCAAAGCCCCATACTTTTCTAGAATCTTTGCCTAATACCGATAATGGTTCGCCTTATACGGGCCATCCACCGGCACGCCGATGTAGTCGGCCTGGGTTTGGGTTAAAGCCGTAAGCTGCGCGCCAATACGGCCGAGATGGAGGCGGGCCACTTTTTCGTCTAAATGCTTGGGGAGCACGTAGACTTTGTTCTGGTATTGGCCGTTGTTGTGGAAGAGCTCCATCTGGCCCAGGGTCTGGTTGGTGAAGCTGTTGCTCATGACGAAGCTGGGGTGGCCGGTGGCGCAGCCAAGGTTCACCAGGCGGCCTTCGGCCAAGAGGATGATGCGCTTGCCGTCCGGGAAGATGATGTGATCCACCTGGGGCTTGATGTTTTCCCACTGGTACTGGCGGAGGGAGGCCACGTCGATTTCGCTGTCGAAATGGCCGATGTTGCAGACAATGGCCTGGTCGCGCATGGCTTTCATGTGCTCATGGGTGATGACGCGCACGTTGCCGGTGGTGGTGACGAAAATATCGCCCTGGGAGGCGACTTCGTCCATCCGCACCACGCGGTAGCCTTCCATGGCCGCCTGGAGAGCGCAGATGGGGTCTATTTCCGTGATCCAGACCGTGGCCCCCAGCCCGCGCAGGCTCTGGGCGCAGCCCTTGCCCACGTCGCCGTAGCCCAAAACGACCGCGATCTTCCCCGCCACCATCACGTCCGTAGCCCGCTTGATGCCGTCCACCAAGCTTTCGCGGCAGCCGTAGAGGTTGTCGAACTTGGACTTGGTCACCGAGTCGTTGACGTTGATGGCCGGGAACGGCAGGGCCCCGCTCTGCTCCATGGCGTAGAGCCGGTGCACGCCGGTGGTGGTCTCTTCGGTCACGCCCTTGATGTGCTTGAGCCGCTTGGAATACCAGGCCGGGTCTTTGGCCAGATAACGTTTGATGGAGGCGAAGAGCACTTCGGCCTCTTCGCTGTCCGGGTTGTCCAGAACTTTGATATCCTTTTCCGCCGCCGCGCCTTTGATGACGAGCAAGGTGGCGTCGCCGCCGTCGTCGAGGATCATGTTGCCCGGCGCGTCGCCCGGCCAGTCCAGGATGCGGTGGGTGAATTCCCAATAATCTTCAAGGGACTCGCCCTTGTAGGCGAAGACGGGCAGCCCGGCCTTGGCCATGGCGGCGGCGGCGTGATCCTGGGTGGAAAAGATGTTGCAGGAAGCCCAGCGCACTTCCGCGCCCAGAGCCACCAGGGTTTCCATGAGCACGGCGGTCTGGATGGTCATGTGCAGCGAGCCGGAGATGCGCGCACCCTTCAGCGGTTTCGTCTGGCCGTATTCCCGGCGCAGGGCCATCAGGCCCGGCATTTCGGTTTCGGCGATGTTGATTTCCTTGCGTCCCCACTCGGCCAGGGACAGGTCGGCCACTTTGTAATCCATACGGGTTACCTCCAATATAATTATTGAGTGCCGTTGTTTGACGGAGTCTTTAAGCGAGCCTGAGGGTAACCCTTGCAGCACTCCTCGCTTACAAGATTAGGTATTGTCACTCCCCCGCGCTTGGGGGAGAAATGAATTCGGCTTTCAAAATGTCCAGAATCTTGTCGCGGGCGTCATTGCGGTATTCCGCGCCGTTGAGCAAAATAACAAAGCTGAGGGGCCGCCCGGGCTCGCCGGGCCGCTCCAGGTACCCGGCCAGGGTTTTGATGTCGCTCATGGTGCCGGTTTTGAAATAGACTTGGCCGTTGTCCTTGCTGGTGAAGAGGAAGCGTTCCGGCTCCATTTCTTTCAGCACTTCGGCCATCTGCCGGGCGGTCACCGTGGTCTGGCGGCTCAGGCCGCTGCCGTCGCCCATGACGATGGGCGGCAGGGCCTTGATGGTAAAGTATTCGGACATCACCATCTGGGCCTTTTCCAAAGTGGCCGGGGCCCCGAAACGCTCGGCCCCCATGGCCAGGAAAATCTGATTGGTCATAAAATTATTGGAATATTTCAAGAGGTCGCGCAGCACCTCTTCCAGCGGGCGGGATGACACGTGGCGGTAGAACACCCGCCGCCGCTCAGGGGCGGTGTGCCCGGCGAAGATTTGGCCCGAGACCGGGACGCCCGCCTCCTCCAACTGGGCTTTTAAAAGCTGCCCGGCGTGTTCCTCAGCCGCCTGGGGGCTCTCGGAAATGTTGAGGCTGAAGCTGCCGCTGCCCTTGGTTTTGGCGGCCAGGGCCTGGGCGAAGGGGGTCAGGGGGATGCGGTCATTGGCGCGGGAGACGGCGCCTTTTTTATTTTTCTTGAAACTGACGGTGTTGAAGTTGACGCTGAACGCGCCGTTATAGGCGTCGTAGGGGGAGCGGGTTTGGGAGTTGCCGTCCAAAATCAGGCCGCGTTCGAAGTAGGAAGCGTCGATATAAATGTTGCGAACCTGCTTTAGGCCCCGTTCTTGCAAAGCCTTGATGGCGCGGGCTAATTCTTCCGACACCATATATGGGTCGCCGTAGCCGACCACCCACAAGTCGTGATTTTTAGTCAAGAGGAAGTCTGTTTTAAAGCGGTATTCGGGGCCTAAAAATTCAAGCGCGGCCCCCGCAGTGACGATTTTTAAGATGGAAGCGGGGACATAAAACTTCTCCGCGTTGTGGGCATACAGCTCCCGCGCCCCCTGGGGAGCGTGATGATCCACCACCAGCACTGCGCCGTCGCCCAAAAGAGCCAATAGGTTCTGCGGCCACGGCAAGGGGTCGGATTTATTCTGCCCCGAACTTTGGGAACCACTATTCTTTGCGCTCTTCACCGCGCCGCCCTTTTTGGGGGCGGCCAGGAGAGCCTCCGGCCCCATTGCGCCCAGGCACAGCAAAAATGCCGCTGCCGCAATGGCCGGAACCAGGAGTTTGAAGTTATGAAACCATTTACCTATCATGCCCGTACATCCTCCGCCGACCCCTCGGCCCCCCCCCGTCTGCGAGGCGGCCTGAAAAGCGCCGGATTATTGCTGCTTCTCTTCGCTGTTTTGACTTCCTCCGGCTGCGGCTTTTTCGGCCCGGCCCGGAGCGGCAAATCCTATGTCATCAAGGGCCAGCGCTACCACATCCTGGCCTCGGCCGAAGGTTTTCGGGAACGGGGGCAGGCCTCCTGGTACGGAGAGCCCTTCCACGGCCGGAAAACGGCCAGCGGCGAGGTGTATGACATGAACAAAATCTCGGCCGCCCATAAAACCCTGCCGCTCCACACCTGGGTGGAAGTCAGGAACCTGGAAAACAATAAAGTGATGAACGTGCGCATCAACGACCGCGGGCCCTTTGTCCGGGGCCGGATAATCGACCTCAGCCGCAGCGCGGCCCAGCAGTTGGGCGTCTACAACGCGGGGCTGGCCCGCGTCCACATCCGGGCCATCACCGGGGCCAAAGCCCGCCAACTGGCTGAAGCCGAGGGCCGCCAAAGCGCCCCCCGCGCAGCCGCCGCGCCTGCGGCCACCCCCTCCGCCGGAGGAGCCATCGGCTACGGAGTCCGCGCCCTCGTCACCGCCAGTTCGGAAGAGGCGGAACGCCATCGCCGCGTTATGGAAAAACGCTTCGGAGCCGCTGGCATAGACACCACTCTCGACCGCGACCGGGCTTCCTTCTCCGTCTTCATCGAAGGCCTCAAAACCGCCCGTGAAGCCGAAACATTACGGAAACGCCTTTTGGCCGCCGGGTACAGCGCCGCCCAAATCATCGGCTCCCCCCGCTGATAAGGCCTCAACAATTTGATATTGTAATACTCTTTGGCATTTATGACAAGTGTGGGGTGGGCTAAGAACAGGGCAACCTTATTTGGAAAAGGGCGCGCCTAAAAAACAGGAGAGTAGTTGCACAGAGTCCTTGCGCTGATTATATT
>JAITVE010000389.1 GCA_031285975.1 Candidatus Adiutrix sp.
CCGCGAAAGCTATTTTAAACGAGTACACGAGCTGAACCAATATGAACGGTAAGCGCAATATAACCGACGACGAAGTAAAACGCCCCATAAACGGCGGTGACTTGAAACTGCTGGCGCGGCTGTGGCCCTTACTCAAGCCGCTGCGCTTCCTCATTTTGGCCGGGGCGGCGCTGGTGCTGTTCGCGGCGCTGGCCTCGGTGGCCCTGCCGTATGCCACCAAGCTGGCCCTTGACCGCTACATCGTCCCGGTGGGCCCCCGCGCCGAACTGGCGGCGGGGCAGGACGCGCCCGAGCCGCTTAGGCGGGCGCTGGATTCCGGGGAAGTGGTGCAGAGCGGCCAGGACGGCGTTTTTTTTCTGCAGCCGGAGGCCCTGAGCCTGTTGGACGCCCGCGAGGAACGGGCCCTGACCGAGGCCGGGATTCTGACCCGCGAACGCTATTATGTCCGCCCCGCGGCCGACCCCGGCGGGGCCGAACTGCTGGCCCTGAGCGCCGAGCATCCCGGCCTGGTGAGCCGCTACCCGGCCCTTCTGGCGGTGGAGGAAAAAAATCTGGCCGCCCTGCCCAACCATCTCACCGCCCTGTGGCGCGGCGCGGACATGCAGGGCCTCTCCCGCCTGGCCATCATTTTCAGCCTGATAATGGCGGTGGGCTACGCCTTTGAGTTCGGCCAGCGGGTGCTGCTGGAAACCGCCGCCCAGCGGCTCTCCCTGAGCCTGCGCCAAAATTTGCTGGAACACCTGTTCGGCCTCAGCCAAAGCTTTTTCGACCGCAACCAGTCGGCCCGCCTCACCTCACGCGTGACCAACGACGTCAACAACCTCAGCAACCTCACCAAAACCACCGTGGCCACGCTGTTCAACGACCTGATATCGCTCGTGGCCATCGTGGCCATCATGTTTTCCCTCAGCCCCAAGCTGGCCCTGATAACCGTGGCCTTCACCCCCCTGACCGTGATCCTGTCGTCCTATTTCGGCCGCCTATCCCGCGCCATCCAGCGCGACCTGCGGGCCCGGCTGGCCATTATCAATCAAAGCTTTGCGGAAACCATCGGCGGCATCAGCATCATCCAGGCTTTCAGGCGCGAAGAGCGCAACGCGGAAATGTTCGGCAACCTCAACTATGAAAATTATCTGGCCGGGGTGCGGCAAATCAGAATCCACGCCGTGTTCGTGCCCATGATCGACGTCTTCGCCTCAATCATCCTGGCCCTGGTCATCTGGTACGGCGGCGGGGCGGTGCTGGCGGGCACCCTGAGCCTGGGGGTGGTGGCCGCCTTCATCGGCTACGCCCGCCGCTTCTTCATGCCCATTCAGGACATGGCCGAAAAGCTCAACCTCTTCCAGTCCGCCTTCGCCTCCCTGGAGCGGCTGACCGAACTTTTGGACGAGAACGAGAAAATAGAGGAAGCGGAAAACCCCGTTACGCCGATAAAACCCGGCGGCGGGGTGGAATTCGCCCACGTCAATTTCCGCTACCTGCCTGAAGGCCCGCTGGTGTTGAAGGACATCCATTTCAAAATCGCCCCCGGCGAGGCCGTGGCCCTGGTGGGGCAGACCGGCAGCGGCAAAAGTTCCATCATCAACCTGATTCAGCGCGGCTACGACCCGGAGTCCGGCGAGATTCTGTTCGACGGCCAACCCTTGAAAAGCCTTGACCTCACCGCCCACCGCGCCCGCCTGGGCCTGGTGACGCAGGACGTGTACCTCTACGCCGGGACAGTGCTGGAAAACCTGCGCCTGGGCCGCGACCGCCTGAGCGACGACGACATCAAGGCCGCCTGCCGGGCCGTGGGGGCAGACCAGTTCATTGAAAAGCTGCCCCACGGCTACGAGGAACAATTGGGCGCGGGAGGCCGCCACCTTTCGGTGGGCGAACGCCAGCTTCTGGCCTGCGCCCGGGCCCTCATCGAGACCCCGGAAATCATCATCCTGGACGAAGCCACCGCCGCCGTGGATTCGGAAACCGAGGCCCTCATAGAAAAAGCCCTCCGCACCCTGTTCACGGGCCGCACCTCCATCACCATCGCCCACCGCCTGGCCACCATCCGCCGCGTTGACCGCATCCTGGTGCTGCACAACGGCCAACTCATAGAACAAGGCAGCCACCGTGAACTCATTGAAAAGAAAGGGGCCTACTACCGCCTGGCCCTCTTGCAAGGCCTCGCCTGACAGCACCAAACACAAGAAGCGGAGTCGCAAGACTCCGCTTCTTTCTATTCGCTACCAACCAACCGCCTACGTCACACCGTCACCGCGAAGCCACCCTATGTCAACGGCTTTTAAGCACCTTCCGCGCTTCCGCCTCGGGCACCGCAGTCACATCCACCTGCCCAATCCCATCAATACCAATCTTCCGGGCGGCAGCGCGGGAGAGGTCGATAATACGTTTTTTACTGACCGGCCCCCGGTCGTTAATCCGCACGGCCACCTCGCGGCCATTGGCCACATTCCGCACCCGCGCCCAGGTGCCGAAGGGCAGCGTCCTATGGGCGGCGGTCATGTCGTTCATGTTGAAACGTTCGCCGCTGGCAGTGCGGTTGCCGTGCAACTCCTTCCCATACCAGGAAGCCTCACCCTGCTGGTGATACCCCTTGCCGGGAAACGCTTGCTGAGAGCCGGTTTTGGCCGGGCCCGAACCGGGCCGCTTCGGCACATACCCGCAGGCCGACAGGCTGAAGGCCAGCCCCAGCGCCAAAGCCAGCGTCAGAAAGACCCGTGGGGCCACGGCCAGCTTCGCCGCAAAAACGCGGCGCGTAAGAATATTTTTGGTACAGGTCAGCATGTTCGCCTCCATATCGCTAGAGCTTATTTGTCAACGACTTCCTCATTTTCAACGTAGGAACGCAAGGTCTCCCGCAGCACGGCCAAGCCTTCCGGCTTGAGGGAAACCACGGCCAGAATATCCGCGTCGTCGGCAACGGCCAGGGCTTCCAGGGAGCCGAAGTGATCCAACAACTTGCGCCGCTTGACCGGGCCTAGGCCGGGCGCGTCCATGAGGGGGCTCTCCATGAAAGTGCGGGCCTGGAGGCGGTGGTGATAGGTGCCCACATAGCGGTGGGCCTCGTCGCGCAGGCGGGCCAGCAAAAGGAGTCCGGCGGAACCGGCCTTCAAATCCACCGGATTTTTGCGGCCGGGAATGAACACGCGGTCAATGTCGCCCTCCTGCCGAATCTTGGCGATGGCGGCCAGGGCCGGGGGCGCAAGGCCGAGCTCCTCAAAGGCGGCCTGGGCGGCGGCCAACTGCCCTTTGCCGCCGTCGATCAAGAGCACGTCCGGCCTGGGCCAGTCCTCATGGCTGAAGCGGCGGGTCACGGCTTCCCTCATGCCGCCGTAATCGTCGCCGCCTTTGGCGGTTTTGATTTTAAAGCGGCGGTAATGGTCTTTTTTCCACTCGCCGTCTTCCATGACCACCAGGCCGGCGGCGGCGTTTTGGCCCTGAAGATGGGCCAGGTCAAAGCATTCCAGGCGGCGGGGCGCTTTTTCCAAACCCAGGCGGGCCTTGAGTTCCACCATCACGCCGCGGGCGCGGCCCAGGCGGCCCAGGCGGTCTTCCAGGGCGGCGCGGGCGTTTTCGCGGGCCATGTCCAAAAGCTTGGTGCGGTCGCCCCGCTGCGGGGTAACGATTTTCACCGAGCGGCCCTTGAGGCCCGAAAGCCAGTCTTCAAGCATAACCCGTTCGTCATTTTCAATCACGCCTTCAGGCACAAAAATTTCGTCCGGCACAAAGTTATCGGCCCCGTAGTATTGGCTGATAAGGCTTATGGCCGCCTCGGCCAACTCGGCCTCCCCGCCCCCGGCGGATTCCAGGGGCAAACAGCCGGAGACCGCCCCGGCCCGCACCATCAAAAGCGAACCCTGCAAGAGGCCGTCTTTTTGGTGGAAGCCGAACACGTCCCGGTCGCGGTTGTCGGCCTGGTCGATGACCTGGCGTTCCAGGGTTTGGCGGATGTTGTGCAGGCGGTCGCGCAGGCGGGCGGCCTCTTCGTAATCGTAGCGCTCGGCGGCGGCTTTCATGTCCGCGCTCAGGCTATCGACCAACTCGCTGTGGCGGCCCTGAAAAAAGAGGCGCACCTGGTCGGTGATTTGTTTGTAATCCGCAGCGGACATTTCCGGGCGGCAGGGGCCGACACAGCGGCCCATCTGGTAGTTGAGGCAGGGGCGGTCAATATTTTTCACGTCCGGGCGGCGGCACTGGCGCAGGGGAAAGAGGCGCAGCGCGGTGCGCACGGTGTCGCGCATAGCCCCCACCGAGGGGAAGGGGCCGAAGATGACGGAGCCGTCTTTGGCCGGGCGGCGGACGATTTCCAGGCGGGGGAAGTCGTCGGCGATGCTGAGGCGCAGAGAGGGATAGGTTTTGTCGTCCCGCAGGATGACGTTAAATTTGGGGCGGTATTTCTTGATGAGCCGGTTTTCGAGAATGAGCGACTCTTTTTCCGTGGCCGTGAC
>JAITVE010000099.1 GCA_031285975.1 Candidatus Adiutrix sp.
AATTTGTCCATCCTTTTAATTGAACACGATATGAGCCTGGTGATGAGCATTTCCGAAAAAATTTACGTCATGGAATACGGCCGGGTCATCGCCCAGGGGCCGCCTGAGAAAATCAAGAGCGATCCCCAGGTCATCAAGGCCTATTTGGGGGAAGAGTAATGCTGCGCCTCAGCGGAATCCACACCTATTACGGCAATATCGAAGCCCTGAAAGGCATTGACCTGGAAGTGCGCCCCGGCGAAATCGTGGCCCTGTTGGGAGCCAACGGCGCGGGCAAAACCACCACCCTTTCCACCATTTCCGGCCTCACCCCGCCCCGGCGGGGCAGCGTGGTCTTCGACGGGCGCGACCTCAAGGGCGAGCGGCCCGAAGCCGTGGTCAGCCGGGGGCTCATTCAGGTGCCCGAGGGCCGCCACATCTTTCCCGGCCTCACAGTCATGGAAAATTTGAAGATGGGGGCCTACCTGCGCAACGACAAAAAAGGCGTCGCCGACGACCTGGAATACGTGCGCACCCTGTTTCCCATCCTGGCCTCCCGCGCCAGCCAGACCGGCGGCACCCTCTCCGGCGGCGAGCAGCAGATGCTGGCCATTTCCCGCGCCCTGATGGCCCGGCCCCGGATGCTGCTGCTGGACGAGCCCTCCCTGGGGCTGGCCCCGTTGATAATACGGAACATCTTTGATATAATCAGGCAGATAAACATGGAGCAGGGCACCACCATTCTTTTGGTGGAGCAAAATGCCAACCTGGCGCTGCGCGTGGCCCACCGGGCCTACATCCTGACCACCGGCTCCATAGCCTTGAGCGGCCCGGCCAGCGACCTTCTGGCCGACGAAGCCGTCCGCAAAGCCTACTTGGGCGGCTAAGTGCTACCGCACGGTATCTCCGTGATGCGGCGGAACCAGCGGGCAGCTTGGTCGTCCGAGCAGTGGCTTGGTTAGGTGGCTAAACGCTACCGCACGGTATCTCCATGATGCGGCGGAACCAGCGGGCAGCTTGGTCGTCCGAGCAGTGGCTTCAGGTGAACAGCGGTTCATGAGTACCGCGCGATAACGATAATTCGTTCAGCGGTTGAGGAGGAGGCCTGTGATGACTTTTTCCCAATGGCTTTTGGGGCGGCGCAAAGCCCCGGTTATTCTGATAGTGTTGATGCTCATGGCCCTGCCCGGCTTTCCGGGCCTGGCCCTGGGGCAGGAATATAGGGGCGCGGAAGCCGCCCTCACCCAGGCCGACATCGACGGCTATGTCTACCTGGCCCCGCGCCTGGTGGGCCCCGCCGCCCAGGATGTGAACGTTGCCGCCCGGCTGCTGGCCGAGTCCGGCCTCACCCGCCGCCGGGCCATGTATGTCGGGGCCCGCATAGCCGTGGCCCAGGCCCTGGTCACCGGGGCGCTGACCCCGGATATGCTGAATACGCAAAACGCCTCCGGCGCGCTCCAGCCCACGGCTGAGGAACTGGCCCTGGTGCAGCAAAATCTGACGTCCCTGACCCAGGCCCAGATTGAGTGCATCGAGGCCCGGCGGAAATTTCAAAACGCTTTGACCGGGGAGCCGAACCCATGAGGGGCACATTTGCGCTATGCGGCCTGGCCTGGCTGGCGGCGGTTTTTGTGGCCGCGCCAAGCTGGGCCCGCCCGGTGGATGATTGCGTCACCATGCTGGATGGCCCGCTCTGCCCGCCCCCGCTCGGCGGCATTGCTGCGGACATGGGCGGCCAGATGGTCTGCGGCCCCGGCCAGTGCGCCCGCGACAGCACTGGCGCAGTGAAGTGCTCAGCCCTGCCCGGCGGCGGCGCGGTGGTGGACATGAGCGGCGACGTGCTGTGCGTGGGCGGCTGCGTGACCGGCGAACGACGCCGCTGTGTGGTTCCGACAAAGTTTTCACCCGCCGACTAACATTTTGCGGTAATAAGCCTGGTCGGTCGAGAAGTAACATATTGCGCTACCGGAGCTATGAGTGAGGTGATTTCTATGGCCCGCCTGGTCAAATATCTGTTGATGGGAATTCTGCTGCTTTCCGCGACGGCGGCCTTTGCCCAGAATCCCTCCCGCGAGAGCCAGGATCGGCTGTACAAAGTCATGGAGAGCCAGGAAGAACTGAGCGAAGACGACGTAAAACTCTACCTCCAGCACGCCGAGGCTATCTATAAGCTGCGCTTTGAGCCGGGGGCCCTGGACGACACCGTCCGCCTCATCGGCAGTTGGTCGGACAAGCGCTTCGCCTACGTCACCACCAAAATGGCCGCGGGCATGTCGCTTTTGATAACGCCCGATGATTCCCGCAACAACTCCATTCCCGAATTCGCCCGCCCCACCAGCGGCGAACTGCGGCTCATCCAGCGCTATCAGCTGCAACTGGAAACCGCCATGGCTCAGGCCCGGCGCGCCTACTCCGCCGACTGATGGCAGGGCTTTTCGACTCAAAAATTAAGCCGGAAGCCCCGCTGGCCGAGGCCCTGCGCCCGGCCAGTTTAGAGGAGGTGGTGGGGCAGTCCCACCTGTTGGGGCCGGGGAAGCCCCTGCGGCTGGCCTTTGAGTCGGGCGAGATACAGTCCATGATTTTGTGGGGCCCGCCGGGGGTGGGCAAAACCACCCTGGCCCGGCTCACGGCCCAGGTCTCCGGCCGGGAATTTATCTCTCTGTCCGCAGTTTTCTCCGGGGTCAAGGACATCCGGGCCGGGGTGGAGCTGGCCGAGCGGAACCTGGCCTGGGGCAAGCGCACCATATTGTTCATAGACGAAATTCACCGCTTCAACAAAGCCCAGCATGACGCGCTTCTGCCGTACGTGGAAGACGGCACGGTCATATTGATCGGCGCGACGACGGAAAACCCCTACTTCGAGGTGAACAAAGCGCTCGTGTCCCGCTCCGTCATCTTCCAGCTCGAGCACCTTTCCGCGGAAGACGTCGAGACGCTTTTGCGCCGCACGCTTGACGACAAGGAAAACGGATTGGGCGGCATGAACATCAGGGCCGACGACGACGCCGTCAAGTTTCTGGCCGACGTGTCCAACGGCGACGCCCGCGCCGCTTTAAACGCCGTGGAGCTGGCCGCCCTGACGACGGAGCTGAACGAGGCCGGGCAGATCCACGTGGACATGGGTGTGGCTCAGCAGTGCATCCAAAAGCGCG
>JAITVE010000211.1 GCA_031285975.1 Candidatus Adiutrix sp.
CTGAACCCGGCCCTGAGCCTGGCCGAGCTCCTCCACACCATCGACGCCGAACTGAGCCCGGACGAGGAAACTTTCCGCCTCCGCCTCAGTTCCATCGAACCCCCGGAACTGGACGGCGAAATCCTGGCCGCCTACGAAATGTACCCCTGGCTGGCTCCCCATTTCCACCTGCCCCTCCAAAGCGGTAGCGACCGGGTGCTGGAACTGATGGGCCGAACCTACCGCGCGGCGCAGTTCCGGGACTTGGTGACCCGCCTGAACCGCAGCTGGCCCCTGGCCGCCATCGGCGTGGACGTGATGGCCGGTTTCCCCGGCGAAAGCGACCGCGATTTCCAAGACAGCTACGATCTCCTGGCCGAACTGCCGGTCAGCTATTTCCATGTCTTCCCCTATTCCAAACGCCCCGGCACCCGCGCCGCCGAAAGCCCCGGGCAAATCCCGGAACACATAAAACGCGCCCGCGTTCAGGAACTCAAAAAGCTGAACCAAGAGCGCCGCCAAGCCTTTGCCGCCCTCAACCACGGCCAAGCGCAGCTTGGCTTGGTGGAGAACACCCCCCACGCCCCCAGCGGCCGCCTCAAGGTCATCACCGGCAACTACCTCTCCGCCCTCCTC
This sequence comes from Candidatus Adiutrix sp., assembly GCA_031285975.1. Classification (GTDB taxonomy): domain Bacteria; phylum Desulfobacterota; class Desulfarculia; order Adiutricales; family Adiutricaceae; genus Adiutrix. Next base: position 616 of record JAITVE010000211.1, read on the forward strand.
CCCGAAGACGTTCGCGGGCTGCCTCCCGGCGCGCTCCTTCACGTCGCCATCGAAGCCTCCCGCAACCCTTGGAACCTTTTGGAAGCCAAGCCCGTTTAGAGCGCTTTTCTATTGCAAGGTAGTCTGCATGAAATGAAAAGCGCCCGGATGTTTACGTATTTTGCAATTTACTAAAGGCAGGTAAATTGCAAAATGCTCTAAGAGAAAGCTCCGCGCGAAGATTTATTCTCAGGCCAATTCATTTTGAGAAAATCGCGCTTCTCCCTCCTCGTCATTCCGGCTTTCGCCGGTATGACGGCGGGGGTGGAATGATTTTCCAAATGAGGCCTCCCAGGAGGCCTGGATTTATTCTCAGCATTGATTCACATAATATGCTATAATTACAAGGCCGAGGTGTGCCTTGCCTGGCCCAGGCGGGCGTTGCGCTTCGTTATGTTTAATTAGGGTTAATTTAGGCATGTTTATTGCTTGCCTTGTTTGGGGTCAGAGAAGTGCCGGGCTGGCCGGTGATTGACCGCTGTTTTTCTTCAGGTGAACTATGGATATCGCCACCATTATAGGAATCTTTTCCTGCATTGGACTGCTGATAGTCTCCATGACTATGGATGTGGGGCTGTCGGCGTTTTACGACCTGCCGTCCATTCTGGTGGTCTGCGGGGGCACGGCCTGCGCCACCATGATTAATTATCCCCTGCGGGATTGCCTGAACACCATCTCCGTCCTGAAAAACGCCTTCATCACCCAGCCCATCACCATCGGCGAAATCGTCACCGGCTTCACCACCTTCTCGGCCAAGGCCCGCAAGGAAGGGCTCCTGTCGCTGGAAAACGACATCAGAAATATCAAAGACCCCTTTTTGCAAAAGGGCTTGCAATTGACCGTGGACGGGCTGGAGCCCCAGGCCATCACCGAAATCCTGGAGACGGAAATCGCTTTTCAGGAGTCCCGGCACCGGCTGGGGGCCGATATTTTTCAGACCATGGGCAATTTCGCCCCGGCTTTCGGCATGATCGGCACCCTCATCGGGCTCATCGCCATGCTTCGCCACCTGGACGACCCCTCCAACATCGGCCCGGCCATGTCCCTGGCCCTGGTGACCACCTTTTACGGGGCCATTTTGTCCAACATGATTTTTGTGCCCATCGCCGGGAAGCTGCGGGCCCGCTCGCAGGATGAGAGCCGGGGCAAGGAGCTGATTCTTCAAGGCATCCTGTCGCTGTGCCGGGGCGATAACCCCCGCATTATCGAACAGAAACTGCACGCCTTCCTGCCGCCTTCGGCCCGCATTTCCGTTTTTCGGTGACGGCCGTGAGAAGGCGGGCACGCGGCGGCAACAACCCGGGCGATGGCGGTCGGGGTATGCTGATGCTCACCACCGTGATGCTGATTCTGCTCTGCTTTTTCGTCTTCATGGTGTCGCGGTCGAACTTTGACGAGGCGAAATACGCCAATGCCGTCCGCTCCATTAAACAGTCCTTCGGCTCGCTGCCCGGCGGGCGGTCGGCCATGGGGGCGGAGGAGGGGCTGCCGGAGTTCGGCCTGGACGAAGAGGGGCGGCTGACGCGGCCCGATCTGGAAATGGGGCGCATCCGGGCGGTACTGGCTCCGGCTCTTCTGGACGGGCGGGCGGGCATCATCCACACCCGGAACCGGCGCATTATTTCGCTCTCAGCCGGGCTGGCCTTTAACCTCGACGAGTCGGCCCTGAGTGAGGAAATGGTGGAAACCCTGACGGTTTTCGCCCAAATCATGGCCGAAAACAACGTGCCCATCGCCGTGGAGGGCCACACCGACAACACGCCCCCCCAGACCGAGGGGGTGGGCGACAACTGGGACGTCTCCAGCCGCCGGGCCTTGGCCGTGCTGGACTTTTTGACCGCCACCGGCGGGCTGGCCCCGGCCCGGCTTTCGGCCTTTGCCTATGCCGGAACCAAGCCGCTCCATTCCAACGCCCTCCCCCAGGGGCGGGCCGGGAATAACCGGGTGGATTTGGCGCTGGATTTTTCCGAAATCACGGCGGCGGAATTGGGGAATTTGGCGGAAAAGGCCACCAGCTACAACTTCCAGGGCTTTGACTTCCTCCTTCGGGATCCGCAGGGGGGCGCTGATGAGTGAAGCGGCGAAAGCGCAGAATGGCGCGAATCAGGCCTCGCCGTTTGGCGATACCGGCGGTTCCGGTACCATGCCGCCCCTGCGGAGGCGGCCCCCAAAGGCAGCGGCTGCCGTGGCCCCATCGGGCTGGATGGTCACTTTCGCCGACATGGTGACCCTGCTGTTGACCTTTTTGGTCATGGTGGTCAGCATCACCACGCTTGACCCGCACACGGTTTTGCCCCTAAAAGAGGGCGTGGTGCTGGAGCGGCCTGTGGACTCCGTGCAACTGGGCGACGGGGCGCTGCTCTTCGCGGATCAGGGGAAGCTGGCCCCGGTGATTGAACTGGCGGCCAATCTGGACAAACTGCCGCCGGACGTGATGTTCGACCAGCAGGAGATCAAGAACGCCATCTTCCAGCTTGACCCGGCCAAAACCCCGGACTATGAGCGGATGCGGCAAGCGGCCGACGAGGGCGTGAGCGTCTTCCGCGACAACCGGGGGTTGGTGATCCAGTGGGATCGCAGTTTAATTTTTGCCGAGGGCGACAGCCGGTTGCTGGACGAGCACTTGGGCTTGCTCCAAAGCGTGGCCCTGTTCCTGAAAAGCCTGAGCCTGCCGGTGAGCATTGAGGGCCACACCAACCCCCTTTCGCCTGCGGAGGGCGGCTCGGAAGCGGCGGCCTACGCGCTGTCCCTGGCGCGGTCGAAGGCGGTGATGGAATATCTGGCCGGGCTGGGAGTGGCTGAAGCGCGCTTCCGCCTGGGCGGCTACGGCGGGGCCCGCCCCCGCAACCTTGACCCGGACGCGGCCTGGGAAAACAGCCGCCTGGAAATAGTGGTGTATAAGCCGGAGCCGACCTCGCTGTTCGGGCGTTGAACCGGCGGCTTTTGACGGTTTCTTTATTAATATGGTTTTTTCGCTATAATGGTATTTTGGGAGGTGCGATATGGCAGCGCAAAAAGGTAAAACCCCGCCCCCGGCGGAAGAAGAAAGCAAAAGCAGCGCGGGCGAGAGCGGAGCCCCGGCGGCAGCGGCCCCCGCGAAAAAGGGCGGCAAGCTGAAGCTGATAATTATTGTCGTGCTGGCCCTGGTGGTGGGCGGCGGCGGCGCGGTAGGGGTTATGAAATTCATGGGCGGCGGCTCCCAGCCGGAAGCCGCGGCTGAAGCCCCGGAAGGCGAGCCCGCCGAACCCGCCGGTGAAGGCGAAGCGGCCCCCGCCAAAGAAGGCGCGGCCCCGGCTGAGGGCGGTGAAGGCGGCGAAGGCGGTGAGGAAGGCGTGGAGCCCGTAGCCGACGTCGGCCCCCAGAACATTGAGTTCAAACCCTTTGTCGTCAACCTTGGGGGCGGCAACCGCTTCTTGAAGCTGACCATGAGCGTGGAAGCCGACACCCAGGAACTGGCGGACGAAATCAATAAAAAAATGCCCCAGTTCCGCGACCTGATCCTCATGCTCCTGTCCAGCCTGTCCTATGACGACATTTCCACCCTGGACGGCAAAGTGAGGCTGCGCAACCAGATGCTCAACCGCATCAACATCCAGCTTTCCGCCGGGAAGGTCAGGAACATTTATTTTTCCGAATTCGTGATGCAGTAAGCCGCAAGGCCCGTGAGCATTGAAGAGGTAGGCCCATGGCCAAAATTCTGACCCAGGATGAGGTGGACGCCCTGCTGAAAGGCATGGGCGGCGGCGAGGTCGAGACCGAAAGCGACAACAGCGGGGGCGATGAAGGCATCACCCCCTACGACCTCACCAACCAAGACCGCATCATTCGCGGGCGTATGCCCACCCTGGAAATCATCAACGACCGCTTTGCCCGGTTTTTTCGCCAAACCATGTCCACATCCCTGCGGAAGGTCATTGATATTTCGGCCTTTTCCATTGACATGATTAAGTTCGGCGAGTTTATGCGGGCACTGCCGGTGCCCACGAGCCTCCACATCTTCAAGGCCGACCCCCTGCGGGGCCATGCCATCATGGTCATTGAGACCAAGCTGGTGTTTAACTTGGTGGACAGCTTTTTCGGCGGCAGCGGGCGCGGCTACATCAAGGTTGAGGGGCGGGACTTTACGCCTATCGAGGCCCGGCTCATCACCAAGGTCATTAAAATGGCCTTGAGCGATTTGGAAAAGGCCTGGAACCCGGTGCACCCCCTGACCCTGAGTTATGTGCGCAGCGAGACCAATCCCCAGTTCGCCTCGGTGGTGGCCCCCACGGAAGTGGTCATCGTCATCAAGTTCGAGGTGGAGTTGGAGCAGACCGTGGGGACGCTCATCATCTGCCTCCCCTATTCCACCATCGAGCCCATCCGCTCGAAACTCTACGCGGGCTTCCAGAGCGACCAGCTGGAAGTGGACACGGCCTGGATCAACCGCTTCATCGAGCGGGTGCGCGAGGCCGAGGTCAACATGATTGTGGAACTGGGCCGGGCCATGGTCACCGGCGAGGACATCATGAACCTGACCACCGGCGACGTCATCATGCTGACCCACGATGTGCGGGAACCCTTGGAAGTCAAGGTTGAGGGCGTGCCCAAGTTCAAAGTTTTCGCCGGTTCCTCCCGTGGGCAGAAGGCCGTGCGGGTGGTGGGCGACATCGCGCCGAAGATATGGGAAGAGTAACTCCGCCGGGGCGGCGGCGATGTTCAAACGGTTCAGCCGGGACGCGGCGGCCGTGCCCTTCGTTCAGTTTTGACAATGACATGGAAAATTCTTGGAGATTACTATGGCTGATACACCCCCCATTTCACAGAACGATCTTGACAAACTCATGAGCGACGACGACGGCCTGGAGCAGGACTGGGGCGACCCCGGCCCGGCCATGCCCCCGCCGGGTATGGACGTTCCCGGCGGCGGGCCGGGCGCGCATTTCGGCCCGCCCCCCAGCGCGGCGGCCGACGGCGCCAGCCGCCCGCTGGACTTCATCCTTGACCTTCCCCTGGAAATCTCGGTGGAGCTGGGCCGGGCCCGCATGGTCATCAACGACCTGTTGCAGCTCGGCCAGGGTTCGGTTATCGAACTGAGCAAGCTGGCCGGCGAGCCCCTGGAAATCTTCGTCAACGGCAAGCTGGTGGCCCGCGGCGAGGTGGTGGTGGTGAACGAAAAATTCGGCGTGCGCGTCACCGACATCGTCAGCCCCATGGAGCGCGTCAAGAGCCTGAGCTAGCCCGCCTTGACCGGGCCGCCGCGATATCCGCCCGGCCCGGCTGTGTTTGATTTGAATCGCACTATAATAATACGAAAGATACATCTTATGAAAAGCTTAATTGTGCGCGGCTTGACTTCTCTCCTGCTTTTGGCCGTCCTGACGGCGGCTCCCCTGGCCTGGGCCCAGGACGCCGTTCCGGCGGCCCCCACTGATTTGTCCACGGCCACGGCCTCCGGCACGGTGCAGCCCATCGCGGCCCCGGCTGAGGCGGCCGCGCCGAGCCAGAGCCCGGCGGCTTCCATGCTGTCCTTCTCCGGCGGCGGGCTGGATTTGCTGAAAGGCATCGGGGCCTTTGTTCTGGTGCTGCTGCTGCTGTTCCTGGCCCTCAAGGGCCTCGGTCGCTTGGGCCGTTTCAAGGGGCGGCGGGGCCGCGACGCTTTTTTTGAACTGCGGGGCATTCAGGCCCTCGATAACCGCAAATACCTGGCCGCTGTGGAAGCGGAGGGCCGCATCATCATTGTCGGCGTCACTCCGGATCGCATCACCCCTGTGGCCCAGTGGATTGCCGAGCCGGAAGAGGACGACCTCGACCTCTCCACGGCCCGCCTCCCGGCGGACGAACCCGGCCTGGTCTTCAAGCTCCCCGTCGAAGACGACGACCCGCCGCTGGACATCAGCGTGGTGGACGGCCAGCAGCCTGAAAGGCCCGGCAAATGACTATCCGGCGGCTGATATATGGGATTCCGATAGTCCTGCTGTTGACAGTTTTGCTGTCGGCGGCTTTGGATTTTATTGCGCCCGGCCAGGCCCTGGCCCAATCGGTGCCCATCCCCACCATCAGCATCGCCATGGATCAGGCCGACGACCCGGAGCGCATCGCCACGGTCATCAACATCCTGTTCGTGATGACCGTGCTGGCCCTGGCCCCCTCGATCCTGATTCTCATGACCTCCTTTGTCCGCATCGTGGTGGTCTTCAGCTTCCTCAAGCAGGGCATGGGCACCATGAACTCGCCCCCCAACCAGGTCATCATCAGCCTGGCCCTGTTCATGACTTTTTACCTGATGATGCCGGTGTGGAAAGACATCGAGGCCCGGGCCTTCAAGCCCTTCATGGCCCACGAGATTACCCAGACCGTGGCTCTTCAGCGGGCCTTGGTGCCGGTGCGGGAATTCATGTTCCTGCAAACCCGCGAGAAAGATTTGGCTCTCTTCATGCAGATTGCCGGGGAGAATCGGCCCCTGAACAAAGCCGAAGTGCCCACCATGTCGCTGATTCCGGCCTTTGTGATTTCGGAATTGAAAACGGCTTTCACCATCGGCTTCCTGCTCTACATACCCTTTGTGGTCATCGACATGGTGGTGGCCTCGGTGCTCTTGTCCATGGGTATGATGATGCTGCCGCCGGTGATGATTTCGCTGCCCTTCAAGCTCATGCTCTTTGTGCTGGTGGACGGCTGGAACCTGGTGGTGGGCTCCATCATCCGCAGTTTCGGCGACATCGCCCGCGTGGTGGGGGCCGGTTAGAAAAGGAAAACTATGACCCCTGAATTCGTGATAAATTTCGGCCGTCAGGCCATGGAGATGGTGCTCCTTCTGGCCCTGCCCATGCTTGGGGTGGGGCTGGTGGTGGGCCTGGTGGTCAGCGTGTTTCAGGCCACCACCCAGATTCAGGAAATGACCCTGCAATTCATTCCCAAAATCATCTGCATTTCCCTGACTATGGTGGTGGTCGGCCCCTGGATGCTGGAAGAGCTGACCGACTACACCGTCAACATCATCACCAGCTTCCCGGAGTGGGTGCGCACCGGCTTCGGCCTGGCCAATATCGGCATCAGTATGCCGTAGAGCATCCAACAAGGCAAAAACCGGCAGAGCCGGACTTTTGCCTTGTTGGTGCTCTAATATAGGGAACCGGCTTCGCCGGTCGAAAATTATTTTAAGAAAGGTATGGATTGGGCGCTCCGGTCATCAACGCGGCGGAATTCGCCGCCTTTGTCCTGGTGCTGCTGCGGGTCTCCGTGGTGGTGGTGGTGGCCCCCATTTTCGGGGGCAACACCGTGCTGAGCCAGATAAAGGCGGCTCTAGCCTTGATGCTGACCTTCGCCATCGCCCCGATGGTGGAATACACCGCCGACATGATGCCCATGACCTGGTTCGGCTTTCTGTTTCTGGGCCTGGGGGAAGTCATGCTCGGTTTCGCCCTGGCCTTCATGGTGCGGCTGGTCTTGGAAGCCGCCAACGTGGCCGGTGAGTACATGAGCTTCCAGATGGGCCTGTCCATGCTCAACGCCATGGATCCCCAAAGCGGCGGGCAGGTGCCGCTTTTGTCGCTGTTCGTCCACATGATCGTCATCCTGGTGTTCCTCTATGCCAACGGGCACATGCTGGTCATCAAGGCCCTGGTGGACAGCTTCCAAATCGCCCCGCCGGGTTTATTAAACCTCTGGAAGCCGGACATGTTCACGGAAGTGGTGCGGGCCATGACCGGGCTGTATGTGCTGGCCCTGAAAATCGCGGCCCCGGTCATCGCCGTGCTCTACTGCGTGAAGGCGGGCTTCGGCATTACGGCCAAGGCCGTGCCGCAGATGAACATCCTTTTTGTGGGCATCCCGGTCTATCTCATCGTGGGCTTTCTGGTCATGGGTTTTGGGATGCCCTGGTGGCCGCAGATGCTCGGGAGCGTGCTCATTGAAGTGGACGGCGCTCTGGGCCGGGTGTTGAATTTCTTTGCCCCGGCCATATAATCCAAGGGAAAGGAGGTAAATTCCATGGCCAACGACGAAGGCGGCGAGAAAACAGAAGAGGCCAGCGGGCACAAGCTTTCGGAAGCCCGCAAAAAAGGCCAGGTGCCCAAGAGCATGGAAGTGACCTCCGCCCTGGTGCTGCTGGCCGCCGGGGCCAGCCTGGTTATTTTGGGCCCCCTGGGCTGGGACAGGATGATGGGCATGTTCCGCCATTTCGTCTGGCGCATGACGGAGTTCGACCCCACCACCGTTGACCTCTGGCCCTGGTTTTACACCGCCTTCCGGGAGGTGCTGATTCTGGTGCTGCCCCTGGCCTTCATCATCATGATCGTCAGCGTGGCCGTGAACGTGTTCCAGATAGGCGGCTTTATGGTGGTTTCCGACGCGGTGACCCCGAAGCTGGACAAGCTCAATTTCATCAAGGGCTTCGGCCGCTTCTTCAAGCTCAAGAGTGTCGTCGACGGGCTGAAGAGCGTCTTGAAGATAGGCCTGATTTTTTACATGTCCTACCTGGTCATCGAGGATCACCTGGAAGAATTCGCGGTGATGAGCCAAATGGAAGCGGCCCAGATGGGGCTTTTGACCATGCGGGTGATCGCGGAGCTTTTCTTCAAGGTGGTGATTACCCTCCTGATCCTGGCCGTGTTCGACTATGCCTATCAGAAGTGGCAGTTCATGCAGGACATGAAGATGAGCAAGCAGGAGGTCAAGGACGAATACAAGCAGATGGAGGGCGACCCCAAGGTTAAGGCCCGCATCCGCCAAATTCAGATGGAGGCCTCTAAAAAGCGGATGCTGGGGGACGTGCCGAAGGCCGACGTGGTCATCACCAACCCCACCCACTTCGCCATCGCCCTGGTCTACAACGCCGCCATGGCCCAGGCCCCCCTGGTGCTGGCCAAGGGGCAGGACTTGATGGCCCAGCGCATCAAGGACGTGGCCAAGGAATCGAAAATCCCCATCGTGGAAAACAAACCCCTGGCCCAGGCTCTCTACAAGGTGGTGGAGGTGGGCCAGGTCATCCCCCTGGAATTTTACAAAGCCGTAGCCGAGGTGCTGAGCTACGTCTACCGTCTCAAAGGCAAGGTGCCCGGTGGCCGAAGAAGATAGTTTCCTTTCAAAAATCAAAGCCCGGCTGATGAACTCGGGCGGCGAAGTGGCCATGGGCGTGGGGGTGGTCTCCATCCTGGCGGTGATGATTTTCCCCGTGCCCACCGTCGTGCTTGACCTGTGCCTGACCTTCAACATCACCATGTCCATCATCGTGCTCTTGACCGCGCTTTACACCTTGAAGCCGCTGGACTTTTCCATCTTCCCCTCGCTCCTCCTGGTGCTGACCCTTTTCCGTCTGGCCCTGAACGTGGCCACCACCCGCCGCATTCTTTTGGACGGCTACCAGGGGCCGGACGCGGCCGGGGACGTTATCCAGGCCTTCGGCTTTTTCGTGGTGCAGGGCGATTATTTGGTTGGCATCATCATTTTCGCCATTTTGGTGCTGATTAACTTCATGGTCATCACCAAAGGTTCGGGCCGCATCGCCGAAGTGGCCGCCCGCTTTACGTTGGACGCCATGCCCGGCAAGCAAATGGCCATCGACGCCGACCTGGCCGCCGGGCTCATCGGCGAAGAGCAGGCCAAGGAGCGCCGCAACACCATTGCCCGCGAGGCCGACTTCTACGGGGCCATGGACGGCGCCTCAAAATTCGTGCGCGGGGACGCCATCGCCAGCATCATCACCACGGTCATCAACCTGGTGGGGGGGCTGATTATCGGCATCATCCGCCACAACATGGACGCGGCCACCGCCGCCCAGAACTACACCATCCTCACCATCGGCGACGGCCTGGTGGGGCAGATTCCGGCCCTTTTGATCTCCACCGCTGCGGGTATCATCGTCAGCCGGGCCGGGGCCGAGCAGACCATGAGCAAGGACTATGCCCGGCAGTTCACCCTGCGGCCGGAAGCCCTGGCCCTGGCCGGGGCGGTGGTCTTCATCTTCGGCTTGCTCCCCGGTATGCCCACCGTGGCCTTCTGCGCCACCGGGGCTTTGATCGAGGCCGCCGCCTTCGCCT
>JAITVE010000227.1 GCA_031285975.1 Candidatus Adiutrix sp.
CACCCATTACCAGCAGGTTTTGGCCGACAGTTCCCGGCAAATGAGCGCCGCCGAGCCCGGCGACCTGCGGCCCGTGCTGGACGAATTGATGGCCGAAACCGAGGAAGCCCTGGCCGCCAATAACACGTTTTCCGCCCAGCTCACCGAGGCCGGGCAGGTCATCACCGCGCTCAAAACCGAACTGCGCAGCCAGACCAGCCTGGCCAGAATAGACGAGCTGACCCGGCTCTACAACCGGCGGCACTTCAACTTCGAGGCCCCGCAGCTGATGACCAAATGCGAGGCCGAGGGCCAGCCGGTGTCCATCATCACCTTTGACCTGGACTATTTCAAAAAAATCAACGACACCTGGGGCCACAATTTCGGCGACAAAGTGCTGGTGGTCTGCGCCGAAATCATCCGCAAAGCGGCCCGCGTCACCGACCTGGCCATCCGCATGGGCGGCGAAGAATTTTTACTGGTCTGTGCCAACTTGGATTTGGGTGAAGCTTTTAAAGTCGCGGAGCGGGTGCGGGCGACCATCGCGGAAACCGACATCACCATCCGGGGGCAGTCCCTGCCGGTGACGGTCAGCGCCGGGGTAGCCCAGTACGCGCACGGCGAAGATTTACTGGCGCTTCTGGAGCGGGCTGACAAAGCCCTCTACCGCGCCAAAAAAGAGGGCCGCAACACCGTGCGCACTACGGACAGCGAGTTGGCGGCGCAATAGAGTTTTTTGCAATTTACCTGCCTTGAGTACATTGCAAAATACGCAAACATCCGGGCGCTTTTCATTTTTCGCCTATGACCTTGAAAGAGAAAAGCGCTCTAACACTATCAATTTGTGAGGCTCCAATGAAACATTTTTTCAAGCAGATTCTCTGCGCGACCGTGCTGGTTCTAGCCGTCGCGGCCGGTGAGGCCGCGGCCGCGGAACAGTGGCGGGAAGCGGAGTTTGAGGGCCTCAAAGTGGCCTACCTGGAAGCCGGGCCGAAGGAGGCCCCGGCGCTGGTGTTCATCCACGGCTGGGCCTGCGACTCGTCGTTCTGGCGGCTCCAAACCCCGGCCTTCGCCAAAGACTACCGCGTCATTCTGGTGGATTTGCCCGGTTTCGGCAAAAGCGGCAAGCCCCACGACCGCGCCTACACCATGGACTTCCTGGCCCGCAGCGTCCAGGCCGTCATAGCGGACGCGGAGGCCAGCCACCCGGTGCTCATCGGCCACAGCATGGGCTACGCGGTCATCCGGCAATATCTCCTCACCTTCCCGGGCCAGGCCTGGGCAACGGTCAATGTGGACGGGGCTTTTTTGCGCATTCCCCCCACCGCTGAAGCACGCGCCGGGTTTGAAGAATTCGCCGCCGGTATGATAGCGGGCTTCGAGGGCGAAGGCCGCGCCCAGGCCGTGGCCCAGTTTGTGGAGAGCACCTTTTACGGCAAAACCCCAGAACCCCTGCGGGCCGGAATCATGGCCGCCATGTCCTCCGCCGACGAGTATGCCGCCAACAGCGCCATGCGGGAATTTGTGCGCCTGGAACAGTGGACGGACGTATCCTTCGACCTCCCGAGCCTGGCCCTGTACTCTTCGGCGGGCCAGTTGGGCGCGGATCATGAAAGCTATCTGCGCCAAACCTTCCCAAAACTCACCTACACCCTGTGGGACGACAGCGGCCACTACCTGATGCTGGAACAGCCCGAGCGCTTCAACGCCGCCCTGGCTGATTTTTTCAAGACCTTGCAGTAAAAGCAAAGCCGGGGGCTCGGCGGCTGCCGGGCGGAAAGGCATGGGCCCCGGCCTGCGCCGGGGTGACGACAATATAAAAAACGGGAGTCCGCACGGACTCCCGTTTTTTATAGCCGAAAATGACAAACTCACTGGGTTTTAATCATCGTCCAGGCTTCGTCATACAGGCGGTTGGCCGGGCCCAGGTCTTCCATGTATTCCGCCTTGGAGACGGTTTCCGCATCGGGATACATGGAGGGGTTCTTGAGATCGGTCTCAGGAATAAATGCTTTGGCCGCCGCGTTGGGCGTGGCGTAGCGGTTATAGGTGGCCAGTTGGGCGCTGACTTCGGGTTCCAAGAGGTAGTTGAGGAAAGCGTGGGCGGCGTCCAGGTTGGGGGCCTGGGCCGGGATGGCCACCAGGTCAGTCCAGATTTCCACGCCCTCTTTGGGCAGCACAAAGCGGGTGCCGGGGTCTTCTTCCTGGCCCCTAACGGCCTCGCCGTTGTAGACCTGGGCCACAACGGCAATGCCGCTCATCACTTTGTTCAGCCCGGCCACCCCGCCGTCAAAGCCCAAAAAGGCCGGACGCTTTTTCGTGGCCGCCAACAGGCGCACCGCCTCCTCAATTTGCTTGGGGTCGGTGCTGTTGAAGGAATAGCCCAAATATTTCAGGGCCGAGCCGATGGCGTCGCGGGCAGTGTCGAACATGATGAAGCTGCCGACCTCGCTGGCCGGGTCGAACAGCAGCTTCCAGGAGGCCTCCAACTCCACGCCCGCAGGGGCGCGCACAATGAGCCCGGAAAGGCCCCACTGATAGGGGATGGTCAGCTTGTTGCCGGGGTCAACGTCCATTTTGGTGAAGGGCTCGTCGATGTTTTTCATATTGGGCAGCAGCGCGTGGTTCAGCGGCTGAATGAGCTTCAACTGCGTGAGGGTGGGCACGATGTAGGTGGAAGGCACGATAACGTCATACTGCCCCAGGCCGCCGCTTTGCAGCTTGGCCACCATCTCCTCATTGGACTCATAATAATCCAGCCGCACTTCAACGTCGAATTTCTTTTCAAAGTTGGCGATAATTTCGGGATCCATGTATTCCGACCAGATAAAAACCGTCAGCTTCCCGGCGGCCAGAGCCGTGGCCGAAAGACTGAACAGCGCGAGAACCATGAGCAGGGTGACTAATTTTTTCATCGCGTACCTCCATATAGTGAAACAAACACGGCTCAACAGTAGTACAATTCACCGGGCTTGTCTATATTAATTATATGTTAAAAAACGCCTCATAAAAAAAGTCACTCAGCCGCCACCTCCTCTTGCCTCCGCCACCGCCATACCGGCTTTCGCCGGTATGACGGGGGCGGGGCTAAAAAGTGGCGGTATATGCAATTGTGCCGCCAATTTTAAGCCAATTAAGACGCTCTTACCCTGAGGGCAAGAGTATTATAATAAGGCATAAGAGTGGTCAATTTGCTATAATTTGTATTCTCAGCAAAGGAGGATACAAGATGGCGGATTTTATAGGGCATTTTTCGATAATCCCCGATCCC
>JAITVE010000251.1 GCA_031285975.1 Candidatus Adiutrix sp.
GACAACGTGAGCTTTCTGGTGACCATGATTATGCCCATCGCCATGGAAAAGGAACTGCGCTTCGCTATCCGCGAAGGCGGCCGCACCGTTGGCGCTGGCGTTATCTCCGAGATCATCGAGTAATTTTCAACAACACCGCGCCGGTCAATCCGGCTGGCGCGGTAATTTTTAGATAAGAGGCTGGTTTATGCCGCGCGATATCATCCAACTTCAGTGCACCGAATGTAAGCGGCGCAACTATTCCACCACCAAAAACAAAAGGCGCACCCCCAACCGCCTGGAGTTGAAAAAATACTGCCCCTTCGACCAGAAGCACACCCTGCATCGGGAATCGAAGTAAGCCCAGGAATTCAGGTTAGTAGCTCAATTGGTAGAGCACCGGTCTCCAAAACCGGGGGCTGGGGGTTCGAGTCCCTCCTAGCCTGCCAGAATTACAGGCGGCGATGAACTTCTCGCCGCTCCTGAGAAATAAAGCCGGAGCGGTAGCTAGCCGTTTCCGGCTTTGCCCTCTATATAAAGTGGATATATGAACGACAAAACTGCGACCATCATTCCCGGCGAAGAGGTTAAAACCACTCTTTCCAAGAGTGAACAGCGGAAGAAAAACCGTCAGGATAACAAGGGCTCCAAAAAGTCCGATTCCTCCGGCGAGCCTTCCGTCGGGTTCTTTGCCCGCATTTTTAACTTTTTTGTCGAGGCCAAGGAAGAATTGGCCAAAGTGGTTTGGCCGACCCGCAAGGAAACCGTGGACACCACCTGGCGTCTGTTGGTTCTGGTGGCCCTGGCCGGGCTCTACCTGGGGCTGGTGGACAGCGTCCTGACCTGGCTTTTGGGATTCATTATCTAACTGAGGCATAACGAGGAGGCGAGCGAAGTGGCGCAGCAATGGTATGTGGTTCACACTTTTTCGGGCTATGAAAACCGCGTCAAGCAGACTCTGGACGAGGCCATCAAAAAAAATAACCTGAGTGAGGTCATCACCCAGGTGGTTTTGCCGATGGAAAACGTGGTGGAGATGTCCAAAAGCGGAACCCGCCGCACTTCGTCCCGCAAATTTTTCCCCGGTTATCTCCTTGTCCGCATGGAGTTGACCGACCTGAGCTGGCACCTGGTCAAGGATACCCCCAAGGTCACCGGCTTTCTGGGCGATAAAAACGTGCCCACCCCCATCAGCGACGACGAGGCCGCCCGGGTGCTGATTCAGATGGAAGAGGGCGTGAAAAAGCCGAAGCCCAAATTCCATTTCGATGAGGGCGACGAGGTCAAAGTCATCGAGGGCCCCTTCACCAACTTCACCGGCACCGTCGAAGAAGTCAACGAGGACAAGGGCAAGCTCCGCGTCCTCATCAGCATCTTCGGCCGCGCCACCCCCGTAGAGTTGGAATTCGTCCAAGTCAACAAAGTCGGCTGACCAGGGCGGAGCCCTGGACCCCCGGATGCTGGCGCATCCGGTACGCTTCGCCCCTCGGGCTGCGCTTTTTGCCGGTTTGGGAGGGCGGGGGTGACAAGTCGATTTTGAGGATTGAATGGCAGGATTTTAGGGGACTGGCATCCCCGGCGAGTTTTTTAAGCAGCGATAATGTCCTTGACATTATCGCTTGGCTGTGTCTATAATATACAATTCTGTTCGTTCGAGGCTCTGCCTCGAACGGGCGGCTCGGTCTCCGGCTGTGTTGGCCGGAGCGAAATACCGCCGCGACACGGCGGGAGTAGGGCCTCCGGGCCTTACGATACCAGGGGTTCATCACCCCGGAATTCAGGAGAACACAATGGCCAAAAAAGTTGTCGGCCAGGTCAAGTTGCAGATTCCAGGTAATCAGGCCACCCCTTCCCCCCCGGTGGGCCCGGCTCTGGGCCAGCACGGGGTTAACATCGTCGAGTTCTGCAAGGCGTTCAACGCCCGCACCCAGAAGCAGCCCGGCACCATCACCCCGGTGGTCATCACCATATATTCCGACCGCTCCTTTACCTTTATCCTCAAAACGCCTCCGGCGGCGGTGCTCTTGAAGCAGGTCATGACCCTGCCTAAGGGCTCGGCCACTCCGGGGCGCACCAAGGTGGGGCAGGTCACCCAGGCTCAGTTGGAAGAAATCGCCAAGCTGAAGATGGAAGACTTGAACGCCAACGACATGGAAGCGGCCAAGAAAATCATCGCCGGCACCGCCCGCAGCATGGGCCTGGATATCCTGCGGTAATTGCAGAGCTTTTGGCGCTCCGCTTGAGCGGAGGCCCGGGCGGCATCGGGGAGCCCGTCAACCCTAAACCCGTGGGAGACAACAATGACTGGAAAAAAACATCTTGAGGCCAAAAATAAAATCGACCGCCTCAATCGCTATACTTTCGTTGAAGCCGCTCAGCTCGTGCTGGATGCGGCCCATGTGAAATTCGACGAATCCGTGGACATCGCCGTGAAGCTCGGCGTTGACCCCCGCCATGCCGACCAGATGGTGCGCGGCACCTGCGCCCTGCCCCACGGCACCGGCAACGTGGTTCGCGTGGTGGTTTTCGCCAAGGGCGAAAAGGAAAAAGAAGCTCTGGACGCGGGCGCTGATGTGGCGGGCGGCGACGAGTTGGTGGAGCGCGTTCAGGGCGGTTTTTTGGATTTCGACAAGGCCGTGGCCACCCCCGACATGATGGTCGGCGTGGGCAAGCTCGGTAAAATCCTCGGCCCCCGCGGCCTGATGCCCAACGCCAAGCTGGGCACCGTCACCTTTGACGTGGCCACGGCCGTCAAGGAACTGAAGGCCGGTAAAATCGACTTCCGCGTGGAAAAAAGCGGCATCGTGCACGCCCCCATGGGCAAGGTCTCCTTCGGCTCTGAAAAGCTGCTGCAGAACATCGCCGCCTTCTTTGATGTGATTCAGCGCCTGAAACCGGCCACGGCCAAGGGCAGCTACATCAAAACCATCAGCCTTTCTTCGACCATGGGCCCCGGCGTGAAAATCGACCCGGCCCTGGTGAAAGACCTGAAGGAACTGGCCGCCGCCTGAGGCGACCGCTGACTTTTTGAATGACGGCGGTTTTCCGAGCCGCCTGCGCACAGTATAAAAATCGGGCCAAAGACAACCGGTTCCCCTCGCGGGGATAAATGGCGCACGCCGCCGGTCGAGGTCGGGGACACATCGTGATCCACCGTTTCTTAAGGCCCAAACCCCGGCGATACCTTGCCGGAGAGCCTTAAGAAAGGAGGAAAAGACTATGGAACGCAACAAAAAAGAACAGGTCGTCGCCGAGTTGAGCCAGCGCTTCCGGGAGTCCCAGTCGGTTCTGGTAACCGACTTCAAGGGCATCCCCATGGATCAGCTGAGCGACCTGCGGGCCAAACTGCGGGCCGTGGGCTGCGATTACCAGGTGGCCAAAAACACCCTGGTGAAGCTGGCGGCCAAGGATACGTCCGTGGCTCTGCTGGACGGCCTGATGGTCGGCAACAACGCCCTGGGCTTCACCACCGGCGACCCGGCGGCTCTGGCCAAGGCCTTCAGCGACTTTGCCAAGACCAACGACAAGTTCGTCATCAAAGGCGGCGTGTTGGGGGACAAGGTGCTGAACCCGGCCCAGATAAAAGCTCTGGCCGCGCTCCCCAGCCGCGAGGTCATGCTGGCCACCCTGCTGGGCACCTTGAACGCCGTGCCCACCAACTTCGTTCGGGTTCTGGCGGCTGTGCCCCAGAAACTGGTCTACTGCCTGGCCGCGATCCGCGACCAAAAAGAAGCCGCCTGAGGCCCCGAAGGGGCTTTTACTCCGGCGGGGCGGCGGCGATGTCCGCAGGGTTCGGCCGGGTAGAGGCAGGTTTCTAACCGTAACATTATCAGCCGGATCCCGGCAGTGAAAATTTTCTGGGCAAACTGCCCGAAAGGATATTGAACAATGAGCGTTTCCAAAGCCGATGTTATTGAATTTTTGAAGAATATGACCGTGATTGAACTCAGCGAACTCATCAAAGAGCTCGAAGAGACCTTTGGCGTTTCCGCCGCCGCCCCCGTGGCCGCTGTGGCCGTGGCCGCCGCTGGTGAAGCCGCCCCCGCCGCCGAAGAGCAGACCGAGTTCACCGTGGTGCTGGCCGACGCCGGCGCGCAGAAGATCAACGTCATTAAAGAAGTCCGCGCCATCACCGGCCTGGGCCTGAAAGAGGCCAAAGACCTGGTGGAAGGCGCTCCCCAGAACGTCAAAGAAGGCGTTTCCAAAGAAGACGCCGAGAAGTTCAAGAAGCAGCTTGAAGGCGCCGGCGCTAAGGTTGAACTGAAGTAGTCCTGTGCCTCACCGCGCCCGGCGGCTCGCCGCCGGGCGCACCCCTTTGCCCTTCAAATTTCCTCGCCTTTGCGGCGCTAGACGTTTTCCCCGTACCAGTGGCGGACGGGCAGGGCGGCCAAGATAAACCGCAGGGCTTCGCAACTTGCCCCGGCCCGATTGGTGGTCTCTCAAACCGGGGTTTTACCGAGTTGAACAAAAGCACACATTGAATTATACGTCCTGATCGGGAAAAAATTTTTCAGCCTGGCATGGGAGTTCCATTGCCGGGCCAATGCCGTTTGTGGAAATTGAAAAATGGCGGCCCGCGCCGCCCGGCAGAAATTGAAGAAAATCAGCGGCCTGAGCCGTCGCCATATATAAAGGGGAGCCATCCCCGCTGGTCGTCAACCTCTCAGGCGGAGCCCCCGGGCCCGCCGCCCTACAGGAGAAAACCATATGCCCGCGCGTTACAGCAACCTGCGCATCCGCAAAACGTTTGGGAAAACCGAACAAGTTACGGATATGCCCAACCTCATCGAAATGCAGCGCTGCTCCTACGAACGCTTCCTGCAGAAAGACGTGGCCCCGGAACAGCGTGAGCCCCAGGGGCTCCAGGCCGTTTTCAAAAGCGTCTTCCCCATCCGCGATTTTTCCGGCCTGGCCAACCTGGAATTCATTTCCTACAGCTTCGACGAAGTGAAGTACGAAGTGGACGAGTGCCTGGCCAAGGGCATGACCTACGAAGCGCCCCTGAAAATCCGCGTGGCCCTGGAAGTCTACGACCAGGACAAGGAAACCGGCGTGAAGACCATTCGCGGCGGCGTGAAGGAGCAGGAAATCTATTTCGGCACCCTGCCGCTGATGACCAGCCAGGGCACCTTCATCGTCAACGGCACCGAGCGCGTCATCGTCTCCCAGCTTCACCGCTCGCCGGGCATTTTCTTCGACCACGACAAGGGCAAGACCCACTCCTCGGGCAAGATTTTATATTCGGCCCGCATCATCCCCATGCGCGGCTCCTGGCTCGACCTGGAGATGGACCCCAAGGACATCATCTACGTGCGCATCGACCGGCGGCGCAAGTTCCCGGTGACCCTGCTCCTGAAGTCCCTGGGCTACACCGCCCAGGAACTCCTGGACTATTTCTATGACAAGGACATCCTGCGCTTCCGCGACGGCAAGGTCTACCGCGATGTGGCCCCGACTCTCTTGATCGGCCAGAAAGTCCAGGCGGAAATCACCGACCCGGAAACCAATAAGCCGTTGGTGCGCAAGGGCAAAAAGATCACCCGCGTGGCCGCCCGCCGCCTTGAGGAACTCGGCATCCGCGAGACCGAGGCCGGGCTGGAAGAATTTTTCGGCCACTATGCCGCCCGCGACGTCATCAACCCCGAGACCGGCGAAATCATCATCGGCTTGAACGAGCCCTTCACTGAGGAAGTGTATGAGGCCATGACCGCCGCCGGGGTCACCGAGCTGCCGCTCTTGTTCATCGACAATTCCAACATCAGCTCGTCCTTCCGCGACACCCTGCTGCTGGACAAGGTGGAAACCACCCAGGAAGCGATTCTGGAGATTTACCGGAAAATCCGGCCCTCCACCCCGCCGACCCCGGAAGTGGCCCAGACCTTTTTTGACAACCTCTTTTTCAACCCCGAGCACTACGACCTCTCGCCCGTGGGCCGCCTGAAGCTGAACCTGCGCCTCTTCGACGACACCGGCAACGCCGACCTGGCCTCCGATTTGGCCGTGCAGGTGCTGCGGCCCCTGGACATCCTGGCCGCCGTCAAAGAACTGGTGAAACTGAAGGACGACCCCACCAGCGAGGTGGACGATATCGACCACCTGGGCAACCGCCGCGTCCGCGCCGTTGGCGAATTATTGGAAAACCAGTACCGCGTGGGCCTGGTGCGCATGGAGCGGGCCATCAAGGAGCGCATGAGCCTTCAGGAAGTCGATACCCTGATGCCTCACGACCTCATCAACTCCAAGCCGGTTTCGGCGGTGGTGAAGGAATTTTTCGGCACCTCCCAGCTGAGCCAGTTCATGGATCAAAACAACCCGCTGTCGGAAATCACCCACAAGCGCCGCCTGTCGGCCCTCGGGCCGGGCGGTTTGACCCGCGACCGGGGCGGGTTTGAGGTGCGCGACGTGCATCCCACCCACTACGGCCGCATCTGCCCCATTGAAACGCCGGAAGGCCCGAACATCGGCCTTATCGTGTCCCTCTCCACCTATGCCAGGGTCAACGACTACGGCTTCATCGAAACGCCCTACCGCACCGTGGCGGACGGCGTGGCCACCGATGAAGTGCGCTACCTCACCGCCCTGGAAGAAAAAGACCTGGCCGTGGCCCAGGCCAACGTGGCCCTGGAAAAAGGCGGCTTCATCGTGGACGAACTGGTGCCCTGCCACGTCAACGGCGAGTTCGTGCAGGTGCCCCGCGAGGAAGTGCGGCTGATGGACGTGTCCCCCAACCAGTTGGTGTCGGTGGCCGCCTCCCTGGTGCCCTTCCTGGAGCACGACGACGCCAACCGCGCCCTGATGGGCTCCAACATGCAGCGCCAGGCCGTGCCCCTTCTGCGCACCGACGCGCCGTTGGTGGGCACCGGCATCGAGTCGGTGGTGGCCCGCGATTCCGGGGTCACCGTGGTGGCCAAGTATGACGGCGTGGTGGAAGACGCCGACGCCTCCCGCATCGTGGTGCGCTATACCGACGCCGAGGCCGACGCCTCCGGCCAGTGGGTGAACATTTACAAGCTCACCAAGTTCCAGCGCACCAACCAGAGCACCTGCTTCAACCAGCGGCCCATCGCCAAGCCCGGCGATTTGGTGCGCAAGGGGCAGATCATCGCCGACGGCCCGGCCACGGAACTGGGCGAACTGGCCCTGGGCCGCAACGTCATGGTGGCCTTCATGACCTGGGGCGGCTATAACTTCGAAGACTCCATCCTGGTCTCCGAACGTTTGGTGAAGGAAGATGTCTTCACTTCCGTCCACATCGAGGAATTCGAAACCGTGGCCCGCGACACCAAGCTGGGCCCCGAGGAAATTACGCGGGATATACCGAACTTGGGTGAAGATTCGCTGGCCAACCTCGACGGCGCGGGCATCATCCGCATCGGGGCCGAGGTGAAGCCGGGCAACATCCTGGTGGGCAAAATCACCCCCAAGGGCGAAACCCAGCTTTCGCCGGAGGAAAAGCTCCTGCGGGCCATTTTTGGCGAAAAGGCCTCGGACGTGAAAGACACCTCCCTCCGCGTGCCGCCGGGGGTGGAGGGCACGGTCATCGACGCCCGGGTCTTCTACCGCAAGGGCGTGGACAAGGACGAGCGCAGCCAGCAGATTGAAAACGACGAAATCGCCCGCCTGATGAAAGACCAGGAGGACGAAATCCATATCGTCACCAAGAACACCCAGAAACGCCTGGCCGAATATCTGGTCGGCAAAACCCTGGCCTCCCAGGTCACCGACGGCCGCAAGCACAGCCCCGTGCTGAAAAAGAAGGACGTGGTCTCCGCCGAAGTCGTGGAGCAGATCGCCCCCTCGGCCTGGGCCAAAGTGCAGCTTGTGGAAGACAAGGCCGGGGCCATTGCCGAGGAAATCGACAAGGCCGTGGCCTACTACGAAGAGCAGGTGGAACTGATCCGCCTCATCTTCGAAAAGAGGGTGGCCAAGCTCAAAAAGGGCGACGAGATGCCTCCGGGAGTCATCAAGATGGTCAAGGTTTACGTGGCCATGAAGCGCAAACTCTCGGTGGGCGACAAAATGGCCGGCCGCCACGGCAACAAGGGCGTCGTCTCCCGCATTCTGCCGGAAGAGGACATGCCCTTCTTCGAAGACGGCACCCCCGTGGATCTGGTCTTGAACCCCCTGGGCGTTCCCAGCCGTATGAACGTGGGCCAGATTATGGAAACCCACCTGGGCTGGGCCAGTAAGGAACTGGGCAGGCAAATCGGCGAAATGGTGGACGCGGCCAACCGCGAGGGTTTGCGCCAAAAGTTCAAAGCCGTGCTCGGCGAGCGCGATTTTGAGCGCTGGTGCGCCGACCTCACCGACGAGGACCTGCTGGACTTGGCCTCCCGTTCCGCCAAGGGCCTCCACGTGGCCACCCCCGTCTTCGACGGCGCGGAGGAATACGAGATCAAGGCCATCCTGGCGGAAGCCGGGCTCCCGGACATCGGCCAGACCGTGCTGCGCGACGGCCGCACCGGCGAGCGTTTCGAGAACGAAGTCACCGTGGGCATTATGTACATGCTCAAGCTTCACCATCTGGTGGACGACAAAATCCACGCCCGCTCCATCGGGCCCTACTCCCTGGTCACCCAGCAGCCCTTGGGCGGCAAGGCCCAGTTCGGCGGGCAGCGTTTGGGCGAAATGGAAGTCTGGGCCATGGACGCCTCCGGCGCGGCCTACAGCCTCCAGGAATTCCTCACCGTCAAGAGCGACGACGTGGCCGGGCGCACCAGGATGTATGAAAAGATCGTCAAGGGCGACAACATCCTGGAAGCGGGTTTGCCGGAAAGCTTCAACGTTCTGGTCAAGGAACTCCAGTCCCTGGGCCTGGACGTGGACATGGAAGGCGACGAGCCCGAGGAGATGACCGTCGAGCAGGCCAACATCGCGGCCCTGCCGGACGCGCTGGCCGAGATTATGTCGGCCCCGGCCCCCGCGCCCCTGCCGATGCCCGAAGCCGAGCCCGCGCTCGAAAATTGACGCCCTTACGGGGGCCGGACTGTCATTGGGCCCGGCCCTCACCCCAGTGGAAAAAAAACGGAGGAAACCCGTGGAAGATATCTTGAGTTATTTTCAGAAGCCGAAAGACCCCTTGAGCTTCAACAGCGTGCGCATCGCCCTGGCCAGCCCGGAAAAAATCCGGGGCTGGTCGAAGGGCGAGGTCAAAAAGCCGGAAACCATCAATTACCGCACCTTCAAGCCGGAGCGCGACGGCCTGTTCTGCGCCAAAATCTTCGGCCCCACCAAGGACTATGAGTGCAACTGCGGCAAATACAAGCGCATGAAGCACCGGGGCGTGATCTGCGAAAAATGCGGGGTGGAGGTCATCCAGTCCAAGGTGCGCCGCGAGCGCATGGGGCACATCGAACTGGCCTCCCCGGTGGCCCACATCTGGTTCCTGAAAAGCCTGCCCTCCAAGGTCGGCAACCTTCTTGACCTGGCCCTGAAAGATTTGGAAAAAGTCCTGTATTTCGAGGCCCACGTGGTCATCGACCCCAAGGAAACCCCCCTCGCCAAGGGCCAGATTCTCACAGACGAACGCCTGCGCCAGTCCGTGGAGGAATACGGCGCGGAGGCCTTTGAGGCCGGCATCGGGGCCGAGGCCGTGCAGAAGATGATCCGCCAGTTGGACTGCGCCACCCTGGGCGTGGAACTGCGCCGGGAACTGGCCGAGACCTCCTCGGAAGCCAAGCGCAAGAAGCTGGTCAAACGCCTGCGCATCGTGGAAGCCTTCCGCGACAGCGGCAACGACCCGGCCTGGATGATCATGGAAGTGGTGCCCGTTTTGCCGCCCGACCTGCGGCCCCTGGTGCCCCTGGAAGGCGGCCGCTTCGCCACCAGCGACTTGAACGACCTCTACCGCCGCGTCATCAACCGCAACAACCGCTTGAAACGCCTCATGGAGCTCGGCGCGCCCGAGATCATCATCCGCAATGAAAAGCGGATGCTCCAGGAAGCCGTGGACGTGCTGTTCGACAACGGCCGCCGGGGCAAAACCATCACCGGGCCCAACAAGCGCCCGCTGAAGTCCCTGTCCGACATGCTGAAAGGCAAGCAGGGCCGCTTCCGCCAGAACCTTCTGGGTAAGCGCGTGGACTATTCCGGCCGTTCCGTCATCGTCATCGGGCCCGATCTGCGGCTCCACCAGTGCGGCCTGCCGAAAAAGATGGCCCTGGACCTGTTCAAGCCCTTCATCTACCACCCGTTGGAGAAAAAGGGCTACATCACCACCATCAAGGCTGCCAAGAAAATGGTGGAAAAAGAAACCGCCGAAGTCTGGGATACCCTGTCGGAAGTGGTGCGCGAATACCCGATTCTTCTGAACCGCGCCCCGACCCTGCACCGTTTGGGCATCCAGGCCTTTGAGCCGATTCTGATTGAGGGCAAAGCTATTCAGCTTCACCCCCTGGTCTGCTCGGCCTTCAACGCCGACTTCGACGGCGACCAGATGGCTGTGCACGTGCCGCTTTCCATCGAAAGCCAAATCGAGGCCCGCGTCTTGATGATGAGCACCAACAACATCCTGTCCCCCGCCAACGGCGAGCCGGTCATCGTGCCCAGCCAGGATATTGTGTTGGGCCTGTACTACATGACCAAGGAAAAGCCGGGGGCCACCGGCGAAGGCCGCATCTACTCCGGCCCGGAAGAAGTGCGCGTGGCCTATGACTCCGGCGCGCTGGAGCTTCAGGCCAAAATCATGGTGCGCCTGAACGGCGCCAGGGTGGAGACCACCTGCGGCCGCGTGCTGCTCTCGGAAATCATTCCCGAACAATTGGGCTTTGAGGTCATCAACCGGGTGATGAAAAAGGGCGAGCTGCGCAACCTCATCTCCCGCTGCTTCCGCGTCTGCGGCATCAAGGACACCGTGCTTCTGGCCGACCGCCTGAAAGACTTCGGCTACCAGTTCGCCACCAAGGCGGGCATCTCCCTGTGCATTTCCAACATGATTATCCCGGACTTGAAGAACGAGATCATCGACACCGCCCAGAACGAGATCAACGAAGTCGAGCGGCAGTACAAGGACGGCCTCATCACCGAGGGCGAAAAGTACAACAAGGTGGTCGATATCTGGACCCGCGCTTCCGACGAAGTCGCAGCCGAGATGATGCGTGAAATCCAGATCACCAAGCTGGACGGCAAGCCTGCGGAAATCCAGGGCCCGGCCGGTTTCAACCCCATCTACATGATGGCCGACAGCGGCGCCCGCGGTTCCAAAGACCAGATGCGCCAGCTGGCCGG
>JAITVE010000253.1 GCA_031285975.1 Candidatus Adiutrix sp.
GGCGGAAGCCTCGCCGGACAACACGCCGCTGGATTTGCTGCTCTATCCGCCGGACTTGGCCTCCGCTGAAAACCAGCAAGCCTGGGCCGAAGCCTTTGCCGAAGAAGCCCCCCGCGTGCTGGCCCTGCGGGCCGCCTATCAGGGCTTGGAGGAAATCTTAGGACAATTCGGCCTGCGCCCCACGGCGGTTATCAATGAGTTGGAGGGCCCCGTTGACCTGGCCGAGGCCCTCAAGGGCCATACCGCCAATCTCTGGGTGGACTTGGGGACGGACGGCGCCGAGTCCCCGGCGTTGCATATTGTGGGCGCGGAGCGGTTCCTGCCGCTGGACGCCGACGCGGGTGGCGCGTTGGGCCTGGCCCGCCTTCTGGGCCGCCTGGCCGCCCTGGGCCAGCCGCTTGACCTCACGGCCTGGCCCCTGCCCCCCCTGGAAACCGCCCCGGCGGAGGACGCGCCAGAGCGCAGCTTCACCATGACCATTTCCGGGGCCAACCAGTTCACGAAAAAGGTCATTCCCCCCAGCCCCCGCCGGGTGCCGGAAGGCGCCTATGCGGCGGCGGCTGAGGTTATGCCCAAGGCCCCCGCGCCGCCCACGGAAAAGGTGTATTCCGCCGCCGCCGAGGTGCTGCCCAAGGGCCCGGCGGAAACGCCCGCGCAGGCCGTGGCCGAGAGCCTGGAAGCCCTGGCCGCTGAAACGGCCCGGCTGCATCAGGAATTTTTGAATCAGCAGGCCGAGACCCTGCGCCTTTTGGGGCAAAGCCTGGGGGCCGGAACGCCTGCGCCTGCGGCCTCTCCCGCGCCGGTGATGGCCGCGCCGCCGAAAGCCGCGAACGGCAACGGTTTGGCGAAAACCTCCGAGGCCGTGCTGCAAATCGTGGCCGATGAAACCGGCTATCCCCTCACCATGCTGAACCTGGACATGGATTTGGAGGCCGACCTGGGGCTGGATTCCATCAAAAAAGTGGAAATCATGGCCGAGTTGAGCGAAAAAATGCCCGGCGTGCAGGGCTTGGGCGCGGAGACCATGAACCAGGCCGCCACCCTGCGCGACCTGGTGGCCCTGGCCGCCGCTGAAAGTTCGGTGGCCGATTATGCCATGATGGCTCCCGCCGCCGCGCCGGTGTATGTGCCCGTAACTGCCCCGGCCTATGCGCCCGCCGCTGAACCGCCGGTGCGCCGCAGCAACGGCCTGGCCCACCAGGCCCCCGCCGCGATGGACTCGGCGGCGGTGTGGACGCTGCTGCGGGAAGTGGTGGCCGCCGAAACCGGCTATCCCCTGGAAATGCTGAGCCCCGCTATGCGCCTGGGCGACGACTTGGGGCTGGATTCCATCCGCCTGGTGGAAATCGCCAGCCTCATGAGCGAAAAGCTGCCCGACGCGGACGTGCCGGGGGCCGAGCTTGTCCACGGGGCCCAAACCTTGGGCGATTTGGCTGAGGCCTTGGGCAGCCCCGGCCAGCCGCAAAATTTTCCCTGTGACGGGGCGGCTCCGGCCCCCGGCGCGGCTTCGGCTTCCTCCGCGAACGCGGCGGAGGTGATTTTGGAAACCGTGTCCCGCGAGACGGGCTATCCCCGCGACATGCTGGCCATGCACATGAATTTGGAGGCTGACCTGGGGCTGGATTCCATCAAAAAAGTGGAAATCATGGCCGCCCTCAGCGAACAGCTGCCGCAGTTGGAAGCCCTGGCCACGGCGGACGTGATGAGCGGCCTGGAAACCCTGGGCGACCTGGCCGCGCTGGCGGGCGGCGGTTCCCAGCCGTGCCCGGCCCCGGCGTATGCCCCGGTCGCGGCCCCGGCTGCGCCCGCGAACGCCGTCAACGTCACCGAACTGCTGCTGGACGTGGTGGCCGCCGAGACCGGTTATCCCAAGGATATGCTGCGCCTGGACGCGGCCCTGGAAGCCGACTTGGGGCTGGATTCCATCAAGCGGGTGGAGATTATGGCCGCCCTCAGCGAAAAACTGGGCGATGACAGCCTGGGCGCGGCCGCCGCCGAGCCCCTGAACGCCGCCGTGACGTTAGGCGATTTGGTGACCATGCTGGGCGGCTCCCAGCCGGGAGCGGGGGCCGAAGCCTGGCAGCCCGCCCCGGTGCGGGCCGCTGCGGCCCCAGCCGTGGCCGCAGCGGCCTCCGAAATTCCGCCGAAGCGCAAAGTGGGGCGGCCCCGGAAAAACAGCCTGCCGCCCTTTAAGGACGCGGACGCGCCCCCGGCCATTGAACCCACCACCACCGCTGTGACCGTCTTTCAGGTGGAGATGGCGCCGGTCACTCTCAGCGGGCAGAAGTCTTTTGACCTCAGCCCCAACGCCAAAGCTGTCGTTGTGGCCGAGGCGGGCTCAGCCGCCGAGGCCCTGGAACGGCTCCTGACCCGGCAGGGGCAGAGGCCGGAACGGCTGGGCTGGGCCGAGGCTGACCGCCTGGCCGAGCTTGCCGACATTGAGGGCCTCTTCCTCCTCTGGCCCGGCCAAAGCAATGATTTCGACCTGCCCAAACAGGCCTTCCGGGCCCTGAAAGCCGCCGCTCCCGCCCTTTTGGCAACGGCGGAGCGGGGCCGCAAACCCCTCATTATGGGCCTGACCTTCCAGGGCGGCGGTTTCGGCTTTGCGGAGGCTGAAGAAACAGCCGCCCCGGCCTCCGGGGCTCTGAGCGGTTTATTGAAAACTGCCGCTCGGGAATGGCCGTCCCTGCGGGTGCGCTCGGTGGATCTGCCCGCGGTGGCCTATGCCCCCGAAGCCGCCGACGTGTTTCTGGAAGATATCCCGGCCGCCGCCGACCCGGTCGCGCCGCTGGAGCTGGCCCATCCCTCCCTCGGCCGCTGGACGACCCCCAAGCTGAGCCCCTACAAGTCCAAAAACATCCGGGTGCGCCACCTGCGGGAGGGGCAGACCATTCTGGTCACCGGCGGGGCGCGGGGCGTGACCGCCGCCGTGGTCAGGGAACTGGCCCGCTCGTTCAAGCCGCGCCTGGTGATTCTGGGCCGCACGCCGCTTCCGGCGGAGGAACCCCGCTGGCTCAGGCATGTGAGCGGCGAAAACGCCGTGCGCCAGGTTCTCTTCGATCGGGCCGAGGTCAAGCCCGGGCCCAGGGAACTGGCCAGCCAGAGCGCGGCCATCATGGCCGGGCGGGAAATCCGCGAAAATTTGGCGGCTTTTGAAAAAGCCGGGGCCAAGGTCGTCTACCGCTCCGGGGACTTCCGCGACCCATCGGTTGTCCGCGAGACCATCGCGGATGTGAAGCGTTTTTACGGGCCTGTTCACGGTTTCATCCACGGGGCCGGGGTGCTGGCCGACAGCCTGATTCTGGACAAGAAAGAGGAAGATTTCGACCGGGTCTTCGACACCAAAGCCCGCCTGGCCGAAGGAATTCTGGCGGAACTCAGCGGCCATCCCCTAAACTTTGTGGCCTTTTTCTCCTCTTCCACGGCCCGTTTCGGCCGCCGGGGCCAGGCGGATTACGCCGCCGGGAACGAAGTCTTAAACAAGCTGGCCCAGGCCCTGTCCATGCCCGGCAACCGCCAGGCCCCCAAGTGCCTGTCGGTCAACTGGGGCCCCTGGGCCGGGGGCATGGTGGACGCGGGCCTCACGCGGCTGTTTGAATCGGAAGGCGTGGGGCT
The DNA here is from genome assembly GCA_031285975.1 of Candidatus Adiutrix sp. GTDB lineage: Bacteria > Desulfobacterota > Desulfarculia > Adiutricales > Adiutricaceae > Adiutrix. The sequence continues at coordinate 3,616 of JAITVE010000253.1, forward strand.
GATCCCCCTGGGCGAGGGGGCCCGCCTCTTCGCGGGCCTGGCCGGGGCGCCGAAAAACGACCCGGTGGAACTGGTGGTGCTGGGGCCTGATACCGATATGGAGGCGTTGCTATGAGGCCAAGGACAAAGACAGCGTTGCCCGCGCCCCACGAAGTGGTGGCCGTGGTGGGCCTGGGCCTGAGCCTGCCCGGAGCCGGAACAACGGAGGATTTCTGGGCCAACATTCTTGAGGGGCGCAGGTTTTTCCAGCCCGCCGGGGCCCTGGACTGGGGCGCGGAGCCCGAACTGTTCTACCAGCCCGGCGGCCCCGCCCCGGACAAGGCCTATAGCCTGAACGGCGTTTTCAACCCCAACCGCACCATTGACCCCGAGGGCCTGAAACTGCCCGAAGATTTCGACCCCAAGAGCGCCGACGGCTCCCTGGCCTTCTGGCTGGCCGCCGGGCGCGACGCGGCCAAGGAAGTCAACTGGGAGCCGGTGGCCCCGGACAACGTGGGGGTCATCTCCGGCCACGTGATTTTGCCCTCCACGGCCATGGCCGAAGCGGCGGTGAGCCTGTACACCCGCGAGGCCGCCCGCGACTGGGCCGCCAAGCCCAAGCTCGACCCGCCGCCGAAAAACGCCTTCAAGCTGCTGGGGCACTCGGCCCGCCTCCTGTCCCGCGCCCTGGGCTTCACCGGCCCGGCCTATACTTTGGACGCGGCCTGCGCCTCGTCGCTCTACGCCATCCACCTGGCCTGCAAAGCCCTCCTCTCCGGCGAACTGGAGGCGGTTATCAGCGGCGGCGTGGCCAAGGCCGACGCGCTCTTCACCCAGCTCGGCTTCAGCCAGCTGCGGGCCCTGGCGGCCTCCGGCTTTCTCACGCCCTTTGACCAGAAGGCCGACGGCCTGATTGTGGGCGAAGGCGCGGCGGCCCTGGTTTTGAAACGCCTGGACGTCGCCCTGGCCCACGGCGACCGCATCCGGGCCGTCATCCGGGGCGTGGGGCTCTCCAACGACCAGAGCGGCAACATTCTGGCCCCCCAGGCCGAGGGGCAGCTGCGGGCCATGAAAGCGGCCTGGCAAAACGCCGGGCTGAGCCCCGCCGACGTGGGGCTTATCGAGGCCCACGGCACGGGCACCATCCTGGGCGACCGGGTGGAAGTCACCACCCTGAAAGAACTTTTGGCCGACCCGGAGTTCCCCAAGCCGGATCAGCCGGGGCCCCCGCCCGTGGTGGGTTCGGTGAAAAGCAACATCGGGCACCTGTTATCCGCCGCCGGGGCGGCCAGTATGGCCAAGGCCATCCTGGCCCTGGAAAACAAAACCCTGCCCCCCACCGCCGGTTTCGAAGAGGAGGCCGAGGGCCTGAACCTCGCCGACGCTCCCGCGCTGCGCGTCCTGACCCGAGCCGAGCCCTGGCCCGCCCCGGCGGAGGGGCGGCCCCGGCTGGCCGCCGTCAACGCCTTCGGCTTTGGCGGGGTCAACGCCCAGGTGATTTTGGAAGAGTTTTCCCCTGAGTCCTGGAAGACTGCCCCGGCTCAACCGAAGGTGCGTACCGCCGCCGTCCCCGAGCCTTCGGTGCGCCTGCTGGCCGCGCGGGCCCTGTCCGCGCCCTGGCCGGATTTCGCCTCCCTGGCCCAGCACTGGATGGATTCCGAAGGCCCGCCCATCATCGCCACCCGGCGGTTCGGCAGCCTGAAAGCCTCGGGCCTGTTCTTCAACAGCCTAGTGCTGGAAGGCGCGGGCCTGCGGCTGGCCCCGAAAGATTTGGCCCACATTCTGCCCCAGCAGGCCCTGGCCCTGAAAATGACCGAGGAAGCCCTGGCGGCGGCCCGCCTGGACGCCGCCCACGGCCGCCCGGACATCTGCGCCCTGGGGGCCCCGGAGGGCCGGTTCGGCGTTGATAAAACCAGGGTCGGCGTGTTCATGGCCGTGGATATCGACCCGCGCTCGGCCAACTACGCTTTCCGCTGGCTGGGCCCCCTGCGGGCCGCCGAAGCCCTGGTGGCCAGCGGCGGCCTGCGGGCCCGGGACCTGCCGGAATTCGTGGAAGCCCTGCGCCGCCGCAGCCATCCGCCCCTCACCGCCAGCCGGGTGGTGGGGGCCCTGGGCAGCCTGGTGGCCAGCCGGGTGGCCCGCTTCATCGGCTCGGGCGGCCCGGCCTTCACGGTGTCGGAAGAAAACATCGCCGGCCTCAGAGTTCTGAAAATGGCCATGGCCGCCATCAGCCGGGGGGAAATCGACCTGGCCCTG
>JAITVE010000256.1 GCA_031285975.1 Candidatus Adiutrix sp.
CTCACCCTGGCCGTCCCGGCCGGGGCCCAGACGGATATCCCCGAAAACCCTGTGGAAGGGGGCGGAGTCATCGTCATTGATCAAGGCGATGGCGCGCGTCAATACCGCATCGTCGTCCCGGAACTGCTGCCCATCACCCCCGGCGGCTCCACCGACCGCAACGCCGTGGCCCTGCCGGAACGGCTCACAGCCAACCTGCAAATGACCGGCCTCTTCAACACGGTCGATCCCCGCAGCTCCCTGGAGGCCAACAACCGGGCCGGGGTGGACCCGGACACCGCGCCGGAATACCAGGCCTGGGCCAAAATCGGGGCCGACTTCCTGGTCAAGGGCGGCATGACCGTCTCCGGCTCCCGGCTGACCCTGGAAATGCGCCTCTTTGACGTGGCCCTCGGCAAGCAGATGATCGGCAAACGCTACAGCGGCCCGGCCAGCGAAGGCCGGAAAATGATGAACCAGTTCACCAACGCCGTCTTGGAAGCCATCACCGGCACCCCCGGCGTCTTCGGCTCGCAAATCATTTTCGCCAGCGGCTCGGCCACCCAAAGGGTCATCATGATGACCGAACTGGGCAGCGATGAGGCCAAGCAGATCGCCGGGGACAAGCGCGGCCCCAGCACCCAGCCCACCATGGGCCCCGGCGGCCGCACCGCCTGGGTGCACCGCAACAATAAGAAATGGGAACTTTTGGTGGACGGCCGGGTGATTTCCTCCGGCGACCTGCACCTCTCCCCGGCCTTCAGCCCCAGCGGCGTAGTGGCTGCGGCGGTCTCAGGGCCGAAGAGCACGGGCATTTACGCCTTTAACGGGCGCAACAAGAGCCCCCTGGTCGATACCGGCGGCATCGCCATTTCCCCCACCTTTTCGCCGGACGGCTCCCGCATGGCCTACGTCTCCGACCACCAGGGCAGCGCTTCCATCTACGTGGCCTCCGCCTCCGGCGGCGCGGGCTCCCGGCTGACCAGCGGGGCCAAAGCCACCGACCCGGCCTGGTCGCCCACCGGCGATTTCATCGCCTTCGTCATCCGGGAGACCGACGTCTGCATCATCCGCCCTGACGGCACGGGTTTCCGCCAGCTCACGGGCGGGCAGGGGGCCAACATGCGCCCCAGCTTTTCGCCGGACGGCCGCATGATCGTTTTCTCCAGCACCCGCAACGGCCGCCAGCAACTTTTCGTTATGGCCGCCAACGGCGACAACCCGCAGCCCCTGATGCCCAGCTACCGCCAGCCCCAGGAGCAGCCCTACTGGAGCCCGACCATGCCGAGGGATGCCCAGTAAGGCACCGCCGGGAAAGCCGGGGCGGCCCATGCCGCCGCCCTGGCAGCCCCACAAAAAACATTGACATTTAAAAAAAAACGGCCTAGTATGAAAGCGTTTCTGGAAGCTGTTTAAACTTTCGCTTCACAGAATCGCAGGGGTTCTCGACCCCTTGTGCTGTTGGCAGGTATTGTTTTTCAGGTGATCCGCCTGCCGCATACACTTGAAACCCTTTGGGCTAAAAGATTTCAACTCCCCGGGGAGCCCCTGCTTCCCCATCTTATCCGTCTACCTGCGGTGTTCGTGAAAACGGGCGGCGCCGTTCGCTCAACGGCCTCCGGCTCTTTTTTCCGAATGCCCCAAAAATTTAAAGCTCGGAAGAGCGACATTTTGCTGTGAAAAGCAAGGAGGGTTTTGCATGAAGAAGTTTATGTTGATTGTCATGGCCTGCATGGTGATGCCTTTGGCCGTTGGCTGCGGCACCAAAGAGGACAACTACGGCGGCAGCGCCTATGATACCGAGAAGAGTGCCTTCAACAACGAGCACGTCTATTTTGACTTTGACCGTTATGACATCCGCCCCGACGGCGCGGCCAACATCCAGGCCAAGGCGGCCTTCATGTCCAGCAACGCGGGCGTGCGCTCTGAAATTCAGGGCCACTGCGACGAGCGCGGCACCGAAGTCTACAACATGGCTCTCGGCGACCGCCGCGCCCGCGCTGCCTATAACTACATCACCAGCCTGGGCATCGACGGCTCCCGCCTGACCACCGTTTCCTACGGTAAAGAGCGCCCCATTGATTCCGGCCATAACGAAGCCGCCTGGGCTCGCAACCGCCGCGCCCAGTTCGTGGTCGTCTCCGAATAGTTTTTCCAAAGGCATGACCGTTTAAAAGCCGGGAGCCGCAAGGTTCCCGGCTTTTTTGTGCCCTGAATATCCTGCCAGCGCGTAAATTTTCTTATATATTTGTGTTGTTTTCCCTTGACATAAAAATTTATGCCGCATAATATAAATAAAACTACGTTGAACGTAGTTTTAACTTTAATTTCGCGGCATTTAACCTTCTTATGCCGCTCTCTCTGCCGCTATGCTGGCAGTCTTTGCCCGGAAAATTCCGGGCTCTAGCAGCAAAGGAGCCACCCCGAATGAAACTTGGAACGAAAATAGTGATGGGCTTTGTTCTCGGCAACCTTATCTTTGTCGTTTTGGCGGGCGCGGTCTTTGTCTTTATGCGCCCGGTACAAACTGGAGCGGTGAGTTTGAACGAACACTTGCTGCCGCTTCTGGAACAGGCCGCCAGTATCCAATACAACTCCGCTATGGAGGGATTCCAGATGCGTACCTATATGCTTCGCCGCAGCGCGGCGGCCTGGGAAGCGGCCGGGCAGAACAACGCCGCGATTATCAAGGCCTTCGACGCGCTGGACGCTGACTTGGGCAGCCCCGGCGCGCAGGCCATACGAACCCCGGAACTTTTAGCCTCCGTCCAAACCCTGCGCTCCACCTACCTGGAGTATCACACCATGGCCTCCAAGCTCAAGGGCAGCGAAGAAGCCTTGGCAACGGCCAGAAGCAATGTTCTGACCGCCCGTGAGGAATTCGTCAAAACTCTGGGCAATTTTCTGAAATTGCAGGATACATACCGGCGGCGGGAAGTCTCTTCCGGCGCCGATGCCCAAACCCTGACGCGCCGCAACGAGCGCGTCGCCGCCGTCAGAGCGGTGCGGGAAGATATTGACGAGGCCGTGATGCGCATTCAGCAAGCTTCGATGGACAGCAACCTGGAACTGTATGCCGAAGCCCAAAACAGCAGCCGGAAAATCCGCGAGCATCTCAACATGCTTGATGAAGACAACCGGACGGAAGACGCCAAAGCCATGGTGGACACCCTTTTGCATCTGCTGGACACCATCGACGGCCTGGTGGAGCAGCTGATACAGCACAATAAAAACTCCGCGGTGGAGGCTGAAAAGCGCGGCGTGCTGAACGACAACGTCAACAACGAAGCCGACAAATTGCGCGCCCTGGGGAACCGCATAGCCATGCGGACGGCGGGCGATTCCCAAAAAGCCGCCGAGCGGGTGATGCTGGCCCTGTTGATCGGCACGGCCACGGCCATTGCCATCAGCATGATTATGGCCATCCTCATTACCCGCAGCATCACCAAACCCATCAGCCACGTCATCGGGGTGCTGTCTGAAAGCGCGGGTGAGGTGGACAGCGCGGCAGGGCAGCTTTCCCAATCCTCGGGGACTTTGGCCGAGGGAGCCACCGAAAACGCGGCCAGCCTGGAAGAAACCAGCGCCGCGCTGGAAGAATTGTCCTCCATGACCAGCAGCAACGCCGACAACGCGGCGGAGGCCAACCGGCTGATGAGCCAGGCCCACGTTGTGGTCAAAGAAGCCAATGAGTCCATGAGCAACGTCATCCGGGCGATGGACGAAATTTCCGTGTCGGGCAACGAGATTGGGAAAATTATCAAGACCATCGACGAAATCGCCTTCCAGACCAACCTTTTGGCTCTGAACGCGGCCGTGGAGGCGGCCCGCGCCGGGGAAGCGGGAGCGGGTTTCGCGGTGGTGGCCGACGAGGTGCGCAACCTGGCTATCCGCTCGGCGGACGCGGCCCAGAACACTTCAGACCTCATCGCCTCGACCATCAGCAACATCAATTCCGGCTCGGACATGGTGAACGCGGCGGCGGAGCACTTCAAAACCGTGGAGCAGCACGCCTCCACGGTGGGCGAACTGCTGTCCGAAGTGGCGGCGGCCTCCAAGGAGCAGAGCCAGGGCATCGGCCAGATCACCACGGCCATGGCCCAGATGGACAAAGTGACGCAGTCCAACGCGGCCTCGGCTGAGGAATCGTCCAGCGCCGCCACCCAATTGTCGCTTCAGGCGGGCAACCTTCTTGAGGCGGTGGAGGATATCCGGGGGCTTATTCACGGGAGCACGGCCAAGCCAGGCGCTTCGGCGGCCCGGGCAGCCTCGCCGCCGCCGCCGGAACGGGCGGCTGCGGTCAAATCCCTGCCGATGGACGACAACTTCGAGTTTTAGAGCATTTTGCAATTTACCTGCCTTGAGTAAATTGCAAAATACGTAAACATCCGGGCGCTTTTCATTTCATGCAGACTACCTTGCAATAGAAAAGCGCTCTAGCCAGGCTTCTGCCGCAAACAAATAAGCCGTCATCCCGCAAAGCTGGGATGACGGCTTTTTGCTCTAAACCATTTGGTGTAGCGACCAATTACAAGCCGCCACCACCGCTGCTTCCTCTAATAATCTTTTTTCCAGCCCAGGCCGACGCGGCTGGACTCGGCGGAACTGCGGCCTTCCAGGGAGAGGTTGGGGCGTAGTTCCACTTCCATGCGGATGGCGGCCCCGTCGGCGCCGTGCTCTACGCCGACGTAGACGTTGTCGCTGAGGTATTTTCCGGCTTCTACGGCGATGGCGCTGTCTTCGGCTTCGGGGTCGCTGGAGGGGCTGCTGCCGGAGAGGTCGCGGCCCAGGCCGCCGGAGAGGTTGGAGGTGCGCCGTTCGAGGTCGTCATCGCCGCCGCCCATGCGCAATACGTCCAGCCCCAGGGATTCGCGCATGAAGCCCATGGGGTTGAAGCCGGTCTCCTCTTCGCCGAAGGTGGCCAGTTCGCGCACGGCGCGGGCCAGTTGCAGGGTCTCGAAGCGGCTGATGGAGGAAGCGCTTTTGCCGAAAAGCACTTGCGAGAGAACTTCTTCCTGCGGGCGGGAAGGACGGCTGTCGAAGGTCAGCTTCGGCTGCTTGGCGTGGCCGCCGACGCGCAGGATGGCCTCGATATCGGGGCCGCTGTTGGTCAGCTCCAGATTCAGGCTGGGGTTGGTGCCGCCGTTGAAGGCGATGTCGCCCCCGGCAAACTGAAACT
>JAITVE010000309.1 GCA_031285975.1 Candidatus Adiutrix sp.
TGCCAGAAATCCAGGTCGCAGGGGTAGGAATTGCTGACGACGATATCCGGCCGCACGGTGTATTTCACGCCGTAAATGTCGCGGGCCAGGGCCGCGCCCCGGCGGAAGGCTTCCTGGTAATGGCCGAAGAAAACGCCCGCCGGAGCGCCTTCCGGCGTGAGGACGACGTTGAAGATGGCGGTCAGGCCCACGCGGGCGGCCATTTCGTCTAAATCGCGGCGCACGGGGTTGTCCAACTGGCCCAAAAAGCTGTCGCCCCCGCCCCGGCAGGACAGAAGGTGGGTCTCGGCCGTGGTCAGCGGCCCGCACACGCCGGGCTGAATAATTTTCGCGCCGCCGGAAAAGCCGGGGATGTGGTGCGGCACAATGGCCCCCAGGCCGATGACGATTTCGTGATCGAGGAGCAGCCGGTTGACCTGAAGCGGCGTCCCGGCGCTGGTGCGGCCCAGGCCGACCAGGCGGGCCGGGTCGCGCCAGAGATGGTTCACCACCTTCAGCCGCCCGAACATTTCGGGGCCGACCTTTTGGCGCATCTCTTCCTCGGTCATGTAGCGGTGGGTGCCGAGGGCCATGAGCACGGTGATTTTATCGTCCGGCACCCCGGCGGCGTTCAGCCGCCGCACCAGGGGCGGCAACAGGCGGGAGACGGGGGTGGGCCGGGTGTTGTCGTCCGAGACCAGGAGCACGGGCTGGCCGGGGCGCAAGAGGCTCTCCAGGGCCGGGAGGCCAATGGGCGCGGCCAGGGCGGCTTCCACGGCCCCCTCCAAATCGGCCAGGGGCTCCCAGCGGTTGGGGGTCAGCACTTCGGCCAGGTTGGCTTCCGGCACATCCAAGTCGAGTTCCCCGGTGAGCCAGGGCAGGTGGATTCGCGTCATACGTCCTCCATACAGTATACAGTTTAAAAACCCGGCGAAGCCGATCCCAAGATTAAAGCACAAGCAATTGAAAAATCCGGCTCTGCCGGGTTTTCAATTGCTTGATGCTTTAGCCGCCGATGCGGTTCATCTGGCGGCCGCCATGGTCGTCAGCGGCCAAGTGGCTCAGGGGTTTGAGGCAGGCGGCCTGACTGAAAAGCGCGGCCAGGGTTTGGTCGTCGGCCCCGGCGCGCAGGGGGGCGCGCAGGTCGAGTTCCTGGCCGGTCAACAGGCAGGGCTTCATTTTGCCGTCGGCGGTGAGGCGCAGGCGGTTGCAGTCCCCACAAAAGTGGCCGCTCAGGGGGCTGATGAAGCCCACCGCGCCGGGGGCCCCAGCGGGGCGGTAGAGGCGGGCCGGGGCCGAGGGGTCAACGACCTTCGCCGGAGTGAGCGTTCCCAGGCCATCCGCGAGCATAGTGTAGACTTCGGCGGCGGACATGAAGCGGTCGGCGTTCCAGAGGCGGCCGTCGCCGATGGGCATGTGCTCGATGAAGCGCACGTCAATGGGGTATTCCAGGGCCAGGCGGGCCAGGGGCAGAAGCTGGCCGTCATTCACGCCCCGGATGGGCACGCAGTTGATTTTCACGTCAAAGCCGCAGGCCAGGGCAGCCTGGAAGCCCTCCCAGGCCTGGCGGGCGGCCCGGAGGCCCTCGGGGCCGGGGAGCCCGCACAACTGCGCGTAAATCGCGGGCTCAAGCGCGTCCAGGCTGATGTTCAGGCCGCGCAGACCGGCGGCTTTCAGCTCAGCGGCCATGGGGGCCAGGAGGAGGCCGTTGGTGGTGAGGCGCAGGTCGGTAAAACCCTCTTCCCCCAGCCGCCGGATAAAACCGCTCAGGCCGCGCCGCACCAACGGTTCGCCGCCGGTGAGGCGCAGCTTGGTCATGCCCAGCCCGGCGGCCACGGCGGCCAGGCGGGCCATTTCCTCAAAGGTCAGAATATCGTGATGGCGGAGCTTGGGCACGCCTTCCGGCGGCATACAGTAGCCGCAGCGGAGGTTGCAGAGGTCGGTGACCGACATCCGCAGATAGGTCAGCCGCCGCCCGCCGGAGGCGGTCAGTTCGCGGGTCATGTGTTCCCCTAACATGCGCGGGTTGGATTTCGTCATACACTGATAATATATGGACTCGCGGGCCCTGTCAAATTTTTCCCCACTGGCCGCGCCGGGCGGGCTTCCCGCCCTCCCCCGCCGTCATACCGGCGAAAGCCGGTATCCCTTTCCAGGGGAGCAATTTGTCGGCACGGCCCTACCTGCCGCCCCGTCATTTCTGCGGAGGCAGGAAGCCATTTCCAGGAGCGTTTGTTTTTGTCGGCCAAACCCCTTACCACGCTCTTCCTCCTGCCCTTTTGCGCACAAGTAAGGCGGCTTTCGCCGCCTCAGAATACGTATGAACAGGCTTTTATTTGCCGAAATATTGCAGGAAAAACCCGGCGACCACAGCGGCCAGGATAGCGTACAGCAAGGTGCGGTCAGATTTGATGGCGTCGGCCAAATGTTGGAAGTCGGCTTTATGCCCATCGGCCATAGTTGTTATCCGTTCATCCATGGCTTTCATCCGTTCGTCCATGCGGTTGATGGCCACTAGGCATTTATCAACCCTTGCGTCAACCGCGTCGATTCTGGCGTCAACCGCTTTAATTTCGGATTTCAGTTCCCGGATATACTATCATTTTTACTGGACTCGTTTCCAGGGGGCAGGTCACTATCTCCGCATCTTCGGCTCGGCGGTGCTCATGCCCCTGGTCAGCGGCGGCATGAGCTACGCCGTGGATCAAGTCTCCAATACCAGTTCAGACTCCGACTCCACCTCAGTGCAGAACGAAATGACTGCCGCCCTGGCCGCCCAGCTCGGCCAGACCACGCTCCAATTGCTCCAGAAAAACCTGAACATCAAGCCAACCCTGGAAATCAGGCCCGGCTATCAGTTCAATGTCATCGTCACCAAAGATGTGATTTTTCGAGAGGCGTATGCCGTCCACTAAGGCTGAAACACACTCATACCGGGTGCTATCAAAAAGCGAAAGACCCATCAAGATTATCTGGATGGGTCTTACGGGGGCAGTCATGATGATGACCGCAGATAAGTCAACGGAACCACCCCTTCAAGGGGTGGTTTGAAAAGGCCCCCTATAAGGGGGCTTCAAGCAACGCCTAAAGGCGCAATTGTGGCTTCGCAAGCTGGTTTGATGCTATTGCCCTTA
>JAITVE010000321.1 GCA_031285975.1 Candidatus Adiutrix sp.
TTTGAAAAGGTGGCGCGGCTTTGCAACCCGGTATGCCAAAAATGCAGCTTCATTTCTGGCAATTGCTCAAATACGTTGCATCGCTCTTTGGCTTGAAATCTATTGACGACACAGCCTAAGAGGGGCTAACGCGAGCCCCTCTTAAGAATCTCCGCGCGCCAGGGGCTGCGCGCCCCTGGACCTGCGTGTCGGCTAGCAAAACTGTGGCGACCGTGCAGCGGCGCCACCACTCGCCTGAACGGCTCAGACAAATGGCGCCGCGCCTGCGGCGGGGAAAAATTTCTCGTTTTACAATCAGCCCCCTTTCCCCCACCGTCATTCCGGCGAAAGCCGGAATCCATTTCCAGGGGCTATGGGGTTGCTGAGCAAGCCCATCCCGTTATTCTGCAACCACATCCAAGCGAAACACATTGATGCAGTCCGCGTCGGGGCAGCAGAAGCGAAGATCGCCGCTTTTTGAGAGGGGCGGCGTGCCGCCGTAGCGCAGGATGTCGATGAAGGGGAAGGCGACGTGCATGGCCATGGGGCACAGTTTGCCGCGATCTTGGTCGAAATCAAAACTGTCGCCCACTGTGTGGCCGCGGTGGCAGGGGGTTGCGCCCTTGCGTTCCACCAGGGTGATGTTAATTTTCGGTTTTTTCAAGGTAGATGAGCTCCAGAAATTTTTCGATGGGGATGCCCGCGTATTTATCCGCGTTGTCGCGGTTCACCACTATCAGTTCCCGCACCACCCGGGCCGCGAATCGCGCGGCCTCTTCCAGGCGCGCTCCGGCCAGGGCCCGGCTGATAACCAGGGCCGAAAAAATGTCGCCGGTGCCCGGAAAGCGCACGGGCACATAGTCAAAGGGCACTTCAAAGCGCGTTTTTTCCTGCCCGTCATAGCCGAGAACCATGTCCTGCCCCTCGACCCGGGCGCTGGTGATGACCACCGATTTCGCGCCCAGTTCCGTGATGCTCCGCAGCAGGCGGTCGGCCTCGTCACTGCCCATATCAAAGGTTTCCGGGTCAAGGCCCGCCAGGAGCGTCGCTTCCGTGAGGTTGGGCACCGCGAGGTCGGCGATGGAGCACAGTTCCCGCATATAGCCGACGTGCTGCGGCGAGATGCCGTTGTAAAGCTTGCCGTCGTCGCCCATAATGGGATCGACGAAAATCCAGACGCCCTTTTCCCGCTGCTTTTTGGCGAAATCCAGCACCAGCCGGGTCTGCGCTTCCGAGACGATGAAGCCCACGCAGATGGCGTCGAATTCAAAGCCCAGTTCGTCCCAGACGGCCAGGCTGTTTTTCATGTAGGCCGTGGTGTCCAGAATTTCAAATTTACCGTAATCCAGGGTGTTTGAGACCAAGGCGGTGGGCAGGTTGAACAAATTCAGCCCGGCCTTGGACAGGATGGGAAACATGGCCGACAGGGCCACTTTGCCGTAGCCCGGCAGGTCACTGATTAACAGCACTCTATTGTTCATGGGTATACCAGCGTTGCGCCCCGGTGGGGCTGTGCGCCGCCGCAGCGGCGGTGGGAGTTCAAACGGTTCGGCGGGGGCGGAACGGCGCCGCTCCGCAATTTAAAGCATTTCGGCGATGAGGCCCAGGGCTTTCTGGGAGATGGTGACAGGTTTGGCGAACAGCCCGGCGGGCGCCTCTTCCGCTTCCCCCGAGAGGGTCAGGCGGGAGGGCCCGGCCGCCCGGAGGGACTCCAGAAAGTCTTCGGGCTGCGCGGCGGTGACCAGCGCTTTCACGCCCGGTTTCACGCCCAAGGCCGCCAGGAATTCGGCGGTGAGGTGCGGCCAATCGGGCAGGGTTTGCAGGTCAAAATCGGCCAGGCCGCGAGCCTCCATAAGCTCCGGGCCGCTCTGATCCACCGCGCTCAGCCAGGTCACGCTCAGGCCGACGCGGGCGGCCAGGGCGGCCGTTTCCATGGCCAGGGCGTCGTCCCCAAAAATGAAGAGGCGGCCCAGCCCGGCCTTGAGCGGCAACAGGCACCACTCGTTATCCACGGGCAGGCGCGGGGTCGTCCAGGGGCCGAAGGCGCTCAACAGGTGCCGCACCAGCCTCACCTCCGCGCCCTCCCGCCGGGGCATGGTCAGGAGCCAGGAGGCCCAGGCGCCGTCCTGGTTTTCCTGGGCGGTGTGCCAGAAGCGGCGGGTTTTCTCGTCCGGCTCCAGGCGTTCCAGAATAAGGGGCGTGGGGCCGTCGATGATTTTCGTCTGCCTCGGGGCCAGCGTGGGCGCGGCCTCCATAGCCTGGGCCGTCAGGGCCGGGGAGCCCAGGGAACCGGCCAGAACGCGGCCCTCCCGGTTCAGCACCGCCGCCCTGGCCAGATTGCGGGCATTGGCCAGGGCCAGAATCGGCGATTCCCCCAAATTTTCCAGCAGAACCGGCAGCCAGGTTTTCATCGTTTTTCCTCTATGCCGTTAACGGTCTATGATGGATTCTCGTTAGCCTGTTTCAATAGAAAAGCTTTGACAAAACCTTCCAAATCGCCGTCCAGCACCGCGTCCACATTGCCGCTTTCGTAGGCCGTGCGGTTGTCTTTAATGAGGCGGTAGGGCTGCATGACATAGGAACGGATTTGGCTGCCCCAGGCGATTTCCTTTTTGCTGTCGTGGATTTTGCTGACCTCGGCCGCCTTTTTCTCTTCTTCCAATTGATAGAGGCGGGCGCGGAGCACTTTCATGGCCACATCTTTGTTGCGGTGCTGGCTGCGGTCGTCCTGGCACTGCACCACGATGCCCGTGGGCAGGTGCGTGATGCGCACCGCCGAGCTGGTTTTGTTGACGTGCTGGCCGCCCGCGCCGCTGGCCCGGTAGGTGTCGATGCGCAGGTCTTTGTCATTGATTTCAATGACGATATCGTCGGTCACTTCCGGGGTGACGAACACGCTGGCAAAGGAGGTGTGGCGGCGGCTCTGGGAATCGAAGGGCGAAATGCGCACCAGCCGGTGGATGCCGACCTCTGAGCGGAACAGCCCGAAGGCATAGGCTCCGGCCACGGTGAAGGTGACGCTTTTGATGCCCGCCTCTTCGCCGTCAAGCTGGTCAACGATTTCGGCTTTGAAATTGTTGCGGTCAGCGTAGCGCAAGTACATCCGCAGCAAAATCTGGGCCCAGTCCTGCGACTCGGTGCCGCCCGCCCCGGCGTGGATATCGACAATGGCGTTGCCCGCATCGTGCACGCCGCTCAAAGTGCGCTTGACTTCGTAGAGGTCGAGGTTGCGGGTCAGGGCGCTGATTTTGCCGGTGAGTTCCGCTTCCTGGGCTTCGTCGTTTTCCTCCAGGGCCATGTCCAGCAGCAGGGAAATTTCCTCGCCTTCGCTTTCCAGGTCGTTCCAGCTCTTGAGCTTGTCGTTCAACTGGGTACGTTCCTGGCTGACGGCCTGGGCGTTTTTCGGGTCATTCCAGAAATCGGCGCCGCCCATAATTTCATCGAGTTCCGCCAGCCGCGCGTTTAGTCCCGCCAGGTCAAAGATACCCCCTAAGGGTGGTCAGGCGGTCGGAAAGGTTTTTGGCGTCCGGTTTCAAATCTGTAAGCATCGTCATATCCTCATGGAAAAAATTTTGGCGGCAGCCCGGGCCCGGCCGCGCAAAACAGCCGGGCCCACATCAGGCTTAATTTTTTATTATATCATGAATGGATGGCCGGGCCAAGCACGAGTTTTTGGGAGTTTGCCGCGAGGCGGCAAAAGTCGGGGCGGTTGATGATTCAGAAGCAATCATGTATTATTATATTTATTGATAGAGCCGCACATACCAGAGAGGTGCCGAAATGTATAAAGAGTTTGATGAATTTCTCGACCAGCAGCATACCAAATACGGTTTGCCGACCATTGATTTTGAACAGCGCAAAGAGGAATGGCTGACGGCCCTCAATGCGCTCTATGCGAAAATCCAGGCCATTTTACAGCCGTATCTTGCGGATCAGCGGGTTTATTTCCTGCAATCTAATAGCTATATCACCGAAAAACTACTGGGCCGATACCCGGCGCCACAGGCGACTATAGTGTTTGGCGGCGTCGAAAACTCCCAAGTGACGCTCGACCCGATAGGCACTTTTATTATCAAAGGCAGGGGCCGGGTTGATATGATTGGCCCGACCGGAAAAACAGTAAAATTTGTGCTGGTGAAAAAAAACGATGTTGTGAGAAATTTTAAGATAGAAACAATATCACCCGACAAGGAAGGCGAGACAGAGTGGGTCTGGAAAATGGCTTCCCCTCCTCCTGACCTTTCATACCTGGAGTTCACTGAAAGCAATTTTCTGGAAGCCCTAATGTTCGTCATGGATCGCTGAACGATGGACTTTTTGAACGAGTTAGCAGAAATAGACAGCCATTTCAAGGATGTGGATTCAGCGATACGTGAGTATTTTTCACAAATACTCAACGGCAATTTTCATAACCGCCCGGATTTGTCCGATTCTTCGAGTGAAGACATCACCGTTTTGTTTAAGAAACGGCTACTTGAGAATGAACGTTCCATATCTCTCACCATATTGGCGGCCCTGGAGGCGTGGTTTCGAAAAGACTGCGAGGAACGCGCTGAAAAACGGGAAAAATCGCCGATGGGGGCAAGATTTAAAGAAATGTATGCCGCCAGCGGCAAAACTGTCTATAAAATTAGATTCGATGATATCCTGGACACCTGGAGCAGCGTTCATCCCGAAACAAAGCAAATAATCGGGCAAGTGAAAGCGGCCCGCAACTACCGTCACTGGTTGGCGCACGGTCGCTATGGAACGCCCAAATTAGGGCGAGGGTATGATTATTTCACGGTATATGACATCGCCCACGATGCGGCGGAATTATTGAGGCCAAACGAACGGGGAATAGCATGACAAACGTGGGTTTTATCGGCTGCGGCAACATGGCGGGGGCCATTATTGGGGGGATCATCAAGAGCGGGGCGGTCGGGGCGGGGGATATCTGCGCTTCGGACGTTTTTGAGGCCAGCCTGGAAAAGGTGCGGGGCGCTTACGGCATCGGCATTGCCTCCGGCAATCTGGAGGTGGCGGAGCGGAGCGATATCATTTTCCTCGCGGTGAAGCCGCATCAGGTGGCCGGGGTGGTGCGGGAAATCGCGCCCAAGATTGACGGCGAAAAAATTGTCGTCTCCATTGCCGCCGGGATTGGGGTGCACACGCTGGAGGGCTGGTTCGGCAAGCCCGTGAAGCTGGTGCGGCTGATGCCCAACACCCCGGCGCTGGTGAACGAGGGCATGTTCGCCGTCTGCCCCAACGCGCTGGTGGGCGAGGCGGAACTGGCGGCGGTGCTGAACCTGTTGAGCGGGCTGGGCCGCTGCGAAGTGGTGCCGGAAAGCCTTATGGACGCGGTGGTGGCGGTGAGCGGCTCCGGCCCCGCCTATGTCTACATCTTCATTGAAGCCCTGGCCGATGCGGCGGTGCTGGAGGGGATGCCCCGGAACCTGGCCTATACCTTCGCCGCCCAAACGGTGCTGGGCGGGGCCAAGATGGTGCTGGAATCTGCCAAACATCCGGGCGAGTTGAAGGATATGGTGTGCTCCCCCGGCGGCACGACCATTGAGGCCGTGGCAGTGTTGGAGGCCAGGGGCTTCCGCAGCGCCGTCATCGAGGCCGCCCGCGCCTGCGCCGCCCGCAACCGCAAATTGGGCTGACCGCCCTCCCCCGCCTAAACCCGGCCACCGATGACTGGCCGGGCGCCCGCCATAATGTGCATGGCCCGCTGGTAGGCGTCCTTTTCGGCCATGGGGAGGAAGCTGGCGGCCAGGTTTTGGCGAATGCCGTTCTGCTGGCCCAGCCCATACGCTACCTGGGTGGAGGCGAACCAGGCTTCCTGGGGCCGCCCCTGAACGCTCTCCACCATATTCGGCGCGCCCGCGTTATATTGCGGCAGCGGTTCCCGCTCAAGCCTTTCCTGCATCCCGGACATGGTGGTTTCAGCGATATACGGCGGGGCCAGCTTCGGGTTATCTACCGGGTTGGGCACGCCGACCTTGTATTGCGGCAGGGGTTCCCGCTCAAGCCGTTCCTGCATCCCGGACATGGTGGTTTCAGCGATATAGGGCGGGGCCAGCTTGGGATTATCCACCGGGTTGGGCACGCCGACTTTGTAGTGCGGCAGGGGTTCCTTTTCAAGATTTTGCCGGGTTTGGGACACGGCAGTTTCGGCCATGAAGGACGGGGACAATTCCGGGTTGTTCACCTGGTTGGGCGCGCCGACGTTGTATTGCGGCAGGGGTTCGCGCTCAAGGTTTTGCCGGGTTTTGGCCACGGTGGTTTCAGAAATGTAGGATGGGGACAGGGCGGGATTATCCACGGGATTCGGCACGCCCACCCGGCTGAATTCCAAGCCGGAGGGGGCCATATTCCGCGCCATTTCGCTCATGGCGTCGTGGAGCATGAAGGCCGGGGCCTGGTCGGGGTTGGCGGTCTGGTTGGGCACGCCCACGTTGACGAATTCCATAGTGGACGGGGCCAAATCCCGGCCCATTTCGCTGATGGCGTTTTGGACAATAACGGCGGGGTTCCGCGCCGGGTCGTCCACCATGTTGCCGGGCCCGGCGGTGAGGTATTGCGGTTTGGGGGCCTGCATTTCCAGCATCTGGCCCATGGCGGCCTGGGCCGCGTCCACGGGGTCGTGCACCGGGTTGGTGCCGAGGGCGGAAGCGCTGGCCGTGAGCGGGGGGCCCACCCAGGGGGAGCGGCTCGGGGTGGCGGCAAGGCCCGCCGAGCCCTCGTTGCGCAGGGTCATGTTCAGGCTGCCGCCCCAGGCGGTGTTTTCCGGGCGGTACTGTTGCAGGGCCACCCCGTTGTTGGCGAACTGGTAGCGGTCGGCGGCCCAGCGCGAGGCGGACTCGACGATTTGCTGCGGGTGGCGGGCGATGGAGGCCTCGTCCTTGGGGTCGGAGGTGGGTTCGCGGCGCGGCCGGATGTCCAGGTAGCGCTGGATGGCGTCGATGACGCTGTCCACCCGGGGCGGCGGCGTGCTCTGCACGTCCAGGTTCATGGTCTTGGCCATCTGGCGCCCCGGCTTGGGCTGGTAGGCCTCAATGGTGGCCGCCAGGTCGTTGCTGATGGTGACTTTGGGCACGGGGGCCCGGCCCTGGGCAATGGTGTGGGGCAGGCGGTTAAAGCCGGTCACCGTGTGGTGCAGGCGGTTGTCGGCCTCTGTCCGCACCTGGCTGAAAACGCTGGCGGGGCTGGAAATTTTTGGGGCAATAACCGGGCTCTGGGGATAGGATTTCGTCATGGCCGTTCTCCTTTACATCAGCCGCCGAGCGGTGGGTTTCGAAGAAACCCGGCCCTCGGGGGTTGCGTTGGGCAGCCTTATCCCTGGCTACGAACCCAAAAAAAGCGTCCGCACCGGCTTCTTAGGCCCGCACGACGCCCTCCTGGCGCATATTTTGAGCAAACCTCATCCTTTGAGGTAAATACAGTATAGTCTCACTTGAGATAAAACGCAAGTCGCCTGTGACAAACCGCAGGGCAAGAGCGTCTTAATTGGCTTAAAATTGGCGGCACAATTGCATATACCGCCACTTTTTAGCCCCACCCCCGTCATACCGGCGAAAGCCGGTATCCATGCCTTTCCTTGCCCTTGAAAGACTTCCCGCTAAGCTCCGTCCAAAGGCGGCCACCCCGCGCTTTTTTAGGCTTGCCGCTTTCTGGCC
>JAITVE010000338.1 GCA_031285975.1 Candidatus Adiutrix sp.
ATTACGTTTGACCAGGCCGCGCAGTTCGGGTTCCATTTCCCCGGCGCCCGCGACTGGATCATGGCCGAAAACAAAAACCAGCTGGCCCGCGACGCGGCCCTGATTACTTCGCCAAACACCACAATTCCGGCGGAGCTTCTCGCCTACATCGACCCCCGCGTGGTGGAAATTCTCACCGCGCCGCGCCGCGCCCGCATGGTTTTCCCCGAATCCAAAAAGGGCGACTGGACTACCCCCTATGCCAAGTGGCGCGTCAACGAGATCGTGGGCCGCAGCCAGCCCTATTCCGATTTCGCCAACAACGGCACTTCGGATGTCAACAGTAATTGGAAGGCCCGCCAGCAGTACCTTTTCCAGACCAACATTCAGTATGGCGACCTGGAAACGGCCATGAGCAGCGTGGCCAAAATCAACCTGGCCTCTGACAAGCAGATGGCGGCGGCCACCGTGCTGGATATCGACGCCAACAAATTCTATCTGCTGGGCGTGGCCGGGCGCGAAATTTACGGGCTCTTGAACGACCCCGACCTTCCCGCCGCCATCACGCCCCTGACCGGGGCCGGTGGCCTGACCTGGAACACCAAAACGACTGTTGAAAAGTATAACGACATTCTGGCCCTCTTCCGGCAGCTGGCGAAACAGTCGGCCGGCCTGATCGACCACACCGCGCCCCTGTCGCTCCTGCTGTCGCCGGAGATGGAGGTGGAGCTCGGCGCGGCCACGGATTTCAATGTGTCGGTGCTGGATATGCTCAAAAAGTATTTCACCAGCCTGACCATTGTTTCCCTGCCGGAGCTTTCCAGCGCCAGCGCCGGACAGACCATGTTGCTGGTCGCCACCGCCGTGGCCAACCAGCCCACCGCCGAACTGGGCTTCGGCGAAAAAGTCCGGGCCGGGCGCATTGTGCCGGAACTGTCCGCGCTGAAGCAGAAGTGGACGTGCACCACCTACGGCGCGATCATCTTGCAGCCCTTTGCCTTCGCCACCATGCAGGGCATCTAATCGCGGCGGCGGGTGGAGGTGCAGCCGAAACCCGCGCCGTTCAAAAATTACAGGAGTTAAAAATATGGCCAGAAATCGCAGTTCATCCGCACCCCAGACCGCGCCGCTTACCCCGGCTGAAACCGCACCCCAGACCGCGCCGGTGAGCGCGGACATGGTCACTGTGGCCTACAACTCCCCCCAGGGGATGCTTTTTACGGTCAACGGCAAAGAGATACTTATCAACGGCAACGCCTCCGGCCTGCGCGGCAAGGAAAAGGGCATTATCCCCATTGGCCGCTACGGCTATACCCGCATTGCCGCCGCTGACTGGGCGGCCATTGAGAGGGTTTACGGCAGCATGGCCATTATCAAAAATGGCCTGATGTTCTCCGAGAAGAGCAAAGACCGGGCCGAAGATCGGGCCGAAGAACGGGCCGAAACCCGGCACGGTCGCGAAGCCGTGGATCCCGAAAGCACGGCCACCACCGAGGCCGAGGGCGTGGAGTAGGCGTATGGCCGCCGTAGTGTTCAACCCGGACGATTTCCGTGAGGATTTCCCGCAGTTCGCCGACCCGGTGAAATATACCGAGCGGCGGCTGACCGGGGCCTTCAACGCCGCCACCCTGGGCCTGGACAATACGGAATCGTCCCCGGTTCCCTACGACCCTGACAAGAAGGTTTTCACGCGGGAAACGCTTTTGTATTACCTGACCTGCCACATCCTGACCCTGGCCGAATGGGCGGCCAACGGCCAGGCCGGGCCGGTGACCAACGCCAGCGAGGGCAGCGTGTCGGCTGGTTTCGCCGCGCCGCCGGTGACGGATAAAAGCTATTTTATGGAAACTCCCTGTGGGCGAACCTTTTGGCAGGTGTCCCTGCCGTACCGGATGGGCGGGAAATATTATCCCGTCAAGCCTTATCATCCCTGGGGGTAGTTATGGCCAACGTCAAAATCAAGGGGCTTGAGCTGCCCGGGCTGAAAGCACTCATTTCAAAGTTTACAGCCTCTCCGAACCCCGGCGTAAAGGTGGGGGTACAAGAGGGTGCGAAATATGACCAAGGGCCGCTGGCCGGGGAATCGGTGGCCCAGAACCTGGCGCGTCATGAATTTGGAACAAAAGACATTCCCGCCCGCGCCCCCTTTCGGACAACGCTTGAACGCAAGAAAGGCGATTGGGCCAAAGAATTTGCGGGACGCTTGACGAAAGTTTTAAGCGGTGAATCTGGCATTGCGGCTGCACTAACCGGAACAGGCAATGCAATGGCAATGGATATTCAGGACTCTTTCGAAGAAGGGTTGGCACCTCAACTTAAAATGTCTACCATCAAACAAAAAATGCGCATGACGAGAGAGGGCAAATTGACAAAAAGAAGCAAGAAGGGCAGCTACACGGCGGGAGATTATGCGGGCTCAGCCTTCCAGCCCGTTGTGCTGACAGGCACGGCCCAGCAGTCCATCACAGCTGAATATGTTGACGATATTTCAACGGCGGGGAAATAGTAATGCTTAATCTCCACTCCATAGTCAACCCGCTGATTAGCCGACTTCACCCCAACGTTGCGGCCACGCTGTACCGTTCCACGGGTCAGAAGAACGTTAAAGGCACGATCAGCCAGACATACGCGGTGGGCGAGGCCATTACGGTGCAAGCCCAAAGCGAGGGGCCGACCACCCTGAACATGGTGAACAAAGTCGGCCAGGAGGAGGTTACCCGCAAACTCTACCTGTTCTCGGACGATTCCATGACCGGGCGCGTGGCGGGCATCGTGCGGCCCGAAACCCGCAACGGCGACTTTATCCAGATCGGCCCGGATGAAAGATGGTACGCGGGTACCTGGTGGTTGGTGCTGGGGCCGGTGGAGGATTTCAGCCGTGCGGGCTGGCAGTGCGTGAGGGCAACCATGCAGGTGAAGGGGCCTGATTTCAGCAAATCGGAGTGGTACGCGGAGGGCGGCAATGGCTGACATCGCCACCCCCATAAACCCGGCGATAGCCACCAGCGGCCAGTTGCAAGACGCGTTATACGCGTTCGTGCTGGCTTACGGTATCCCGGCCATGGACGGCGCGAACATCTATCACGCCAACCAGAACCGCATGAGCCTGCCGGACGGGCTGGAAGAGTACGCTACCATATACATAATGTCGCCCGTGCGGCACGGCACGGCGGTGGAAAAATTAATTCCGGGCGAAGGGGAAGCCGCCGACAGGCTTTCAATAACTTCGCTTTTCGAATACCTGGTGCAGATTGATTTCTTTTCCGAGGACACGCGGGCGCGGCAGCGGGCCATGACCGTGGCCAACGTGGGGCGGTCGAGCATCGGGCCGCAGTTTTTCCGGCAATACGGCGTGTCGCTTCTGTATGTGGACGACCCCCGCGACATGGCCTTTGTGGGGGACGCGCAGCAATACGTGCAACGCTGGATGCTGACCCTGCGCGTGACCATGCCCGAAATCACCACAGTGGAATTTCCCGGCTTCGAAGAAGCTGAAATATCAAGGCTTGAAAACGTGGATGTCCACCATCCGCCAACGGAGGAATAAATTATGGCTATACCGGCCTCGCACATCGTTCAGGTGTTGCCCCGCGTCATCGTAGGCGGCAGCAACGATCTTGAACTTAACGGTCTTCTGCTGACCAATAACGACATCATTTCCGCGTCAAGCATGGTGCTGTCTTTCCCCAGCGCCGCCGCAGTGGGCGCATACTTCGGCTTGGATTCTGTGGAGTTCGCCGCCGCCGATGTGTATTTCGCGGGGTATGACAATAAATTCTCAGCCCCCCACGCCTTCTTTGTGGCCCGGCGCGTGGCCGAAGATGCTCCGGCCTGGTTGCGGAGCGCGAAGAATGCCAAGACGCTGACCCAGTTCAGGGCCATTGCCGACGGCGCGTTTGTTATCAGCGTTGACAACGCCGCGCAGACCGTGAGCCTGGTTGACCTGGCGGCGGCCACCAGCTTTTCGGATGTGGCGGCGCTGATTACGGCCAAGATGGACGGCACGGCGACCGTCGACTATTCCAGCCTGACGGGCGCGTTCACCATCACCAGCGGCACGGCGGGGGCGGCCTCCGAAGTCTCGTTCGCCTCCGCGCCCGCCACCGGCACCGACCTGGCCGCCTTCATGGGCCTGCGGGAGGCCGACGGGGCCGTTTTGTCTCTGGGCATGGACGCGCTTTCCGTCACCGCGCAGATGTCCGCCATTCTGGCCAAAACCCAGAACTGGGTGTCCTTCACCACGGCCTGGGAAGCGGAGGCGGAGGAAATGCTGGAATGGGCCGCCTGGGCCAATAAGAATTACGGCTGGCTCTATGTCGCCTACACCACGAACGCGGCCACAGCCCTTGCCGATTCCGTGGCCGACCCGGCCAGCATATTGCGGGATTCCGGCAACGATCACACGGCCATTGTGTACGGCACCTTTGAATACGCGGCCTTCATTATGGGCGTGGTGGCATCCATCGCTTGGCAGCGCGTCAACGGCACCATCACGGCGGCCTTTAAAAAGCAATCCGGCCTGGCCCCCTGGGTGGTGGACGAAGGCACTGCGGCCATATTGGAGGCGAAGAAATGCAACTACTTCGGCAATTTCGCCACCCGCAACGCCGAGTTTATTTTCCTCTACCCCGGCTGCCTGTCGGCTTCCGATTACGGGTTCATCGACCCCTATGTCAATTCCATCTGGCTGAACAACCGCCTCCAAGTCGCCCTTATGGACGGCATCACCGCCGCCGGGCGGGTGCCCTACAACACGCGGGGCTATACCATGATTAAGGCCTGGATGATGGATCCGATATCCGAGGCTCTCAATAACGCTGCCATTGAGCCCGGGGTGACGCTTAACGAGCGGCAAAAGTCGGAAGTCATGAACGAAGCCGGGTTGGATATTTCCAAGGAGCTTTGGACGCAGGGATATTACGTTCAGGTTCTCGACCCCGGCCCGGTGGTGCGGGCGCAGCGCGGCAGCCCCCTGGTTTCGCTCTGGTACACATACGGCGGGGCTGTCCAAAAAATCGAAGTCGCCAGCACGGCCATATTATAAGATAAGGAGATTTCACAATGAGTTCCGTTATGGGCCTTGATATTACTTCCGCGAACGCGGAAGGCATTTTAACCGTTGAGGATGTTTTCCCGGCCGGCATCCAGCTGCAAATGTTCGGCACCGACCAGGCGATCAGCCAGGACAACATCACCATCGCCGAAACCCGCAAGGGCGTTGACGGCAAATTGGTCGGCGGTTACACCCCGACAATTTACCCCGTGACCATCACGCTGGAAGCGTCCAGCCCGTCCACCCAGGCGCTGGCCACCGTCTGGCAGGCCATGGCCACGAACAAAAAGGTGTATGCCTGCAACCTGGTCTGCACCGTCCCCTCCATCGGGGCCGTGTTCGCGTGGCGCGTGGGCATCATGAAAAGCGGCTCGCTGTTCCCGAACCTCCAAAAGGTTTTGGCCCCCACCACCTGGGTCTTTGATTTCCAGGATTTTGAAAGATCGGCGGTGTAATTATGGCCAGGCGCACCATTGAAATCAAGATCGAAGACCGGGAAAACACGTTCGATTTTGTAATTGAGGAAATGTCCGCCACCAAGCTGGAAAGCTGGATCGTCCGCGCCCTTCTGCTTCTCGCCGCAAGCGGCCATGACGGAGTCCCGGCCGGGGCCGATATTCAGAAGGCCGGAAAGCTCCTGGCCGAAAAGGGCTTGAGCCTTCTGGGGACGCTTGATTATGCCCAGGCGCAGCCCTTGCTTGATGAGATGCTGGGCTGCTGTTATCGCAAAATCGGCGGCCTGAAAGAACGCTGTACCCCGGAGGTGGTCGACGGTTACGTTGAGGACGTGACCACCCTGGTCAAGCTGAGGATGGAGGCCGCGAAGCTCAATCTGGGTTTTTTGCTGGCGGAAGACGGGCCGCTCTCCGACTTCCGCAGATCGCCAAATACCGGGCCGAAATGAGCAAGGCGAATTTTGCCGAATACGCCAACGTGTCCGGGCTGATCGGCATAATCGTCAGCCGGCAACTGGCCACCCTGAATGAGATGGAAACCGTCTACAGCCTGCCGGACGCGCTGAATTTGGCGGAGATTATCACCGTGGGCAACTATAACGAATGGGCCGCGATGGAGGCATCAAAACATGGCAACCATAGTTGACGCATTGCTGATTACCCTGGGCCTTGACGCCGATGGAGTCAAGGCCGGCATAAAGGACGCCGATGGGGCGGTAAGCAATGGCGTTAAAAAGATGGAGTCCAAGCTGTCCACAGCCATGAAGGGCGCGGCACGGTTCCTTGCCCCCGTACTGGGCGGCGTGGCCATCAAGGCGGCCCTGGATGATTATGTGGCCACGGCTGACCGCCTGGGCGACGTATCAGAGTCGCTCAATATGAGCGGACACGAGCTTGATACCTGGGGCAAGGCCGCGATAGTGGCTGGCGGTTCCGCCGAAGGGCTGGAAGGCTCCATCCGGGGGCTTGGAACCCAGATAGAAAACGCCGTCACTTTCGGCATGAAGAAGTCCCAAAAAGTTTTTGACGAACTGGGCATCAGCCTTAAGGACGCGGAGGGCAACACTAAATCGGCCACCCAGGTGATGACGGATTTGGCGGCGGTGGCCGACACCATGGACAAGGCCCAATTCGCCGGCATCGCCAAAAAATTGGGCTTTGACGACGGCTCCATAATGCTCATGCAGCGGGGCAAGGCTGGGCTCGCTCAGTTGCTTGGGGAGATGGAAGGGTACGCGCTGACGGACAAGGAAATCGCGGCGGCTGGGGAATACGATGAAAAGATGAACCGCCTTTCGTTTTCCGTCAAGGCCGTGTCGAATATGTTTCTGTCGCTGCTGGTGCCCGCCCTTGATTTTGTGGCTAAAACCCTGACCAAGATTTTCACTTTTTTGAGGGAACACAAAGCCTTCACCTATGCTTTTTTTACCGGGCTGGCCGCCGTTATTATGTCTGTCTGCATCCCGGCCCTGGGCGCTATGGCCGCCGCCGCATGGGCCGCGATATCTCCATTCTTGCCCGCCATTGCCATTATAGCCGGTCTGGCCCTGATATTCGACGATTTTTGGACATACGTCAACGGCGGCGAATCGGCACTTGAGGACTTTTGGTCTCTGTTCGGCACGGGCGAGGAAATATCGGCAAAGCTTGCCGCCGCGTGGGAAGTCCTGAAGGCGAGCGGGGAGGCGCTTTGGAACGGCCTTAAGGCCGCCTTTCGGCTCTATTTTGAATACTTTGGGCCGGCTATGGAAACGATGCTGTCCGCGATGGATAGCGCAATGGTCGCCCTTGGGGCGCTGCTGTCGGGCGACTTCGGAACGTTTAAAGATAAATTTATAGAGGCGTTCGCCAAGATTGGGGATGCCATTTTGTTGCAAATCGGCGGGGCCTTTCAGGCCGTTTGGGATTTGGCTGTAACAATATTCGACAAAATAGCCGACCTTGCGGGCGAAAAAATTAAAACGGCAGTCGGATTTTTGACGGGCGGCGAAGGCATGGCGGCCATGCACGGCAACAATTTCAATTATTCCGCTGGCAATGCGGTGTCGCCAAGTAAGGCGGCGAGTGCGGGCAATATCGACCAGAGCAAGCACGATATCCGCATCGAAACCAATGTCACAAATAGTACGCCCGAGGCAGTCGCGGGCTGGAACAAGGCCAATATAGACAGGGCCAATCAAGAGGCCCTCGTGAGGAATTTTAACTCAGGCGCGAATCAGGGCGGGAGCCGCTAATTATGCTTGAACAGGAATGGACAATATTAAATGAAAGCGGCGAAAGGCCGGTAAGCTTCACCAGCTTCTTTGATATCGAATATCAAAATAAGGGTGAGGCCCTCACTTATCCCGTCGAAGAGGGCGCTTTTGCCAATTACAATAAGGTGCAAAATCCAGGAAATATCAAGGTTACGCTGGGAACACAGGGAACGGAACGGGATTTCAGCTTGATTTTGGATGTGCTGGACATCTACCAGAAGGAAGCGGAAAAGCTTTTTATCTCCACGCCCGCCGCCTATTACGATGGCTACACGCTGGAAAGCTATAGCTATCGGCGGACAATTCAGTCCGGGGCCGGGACGCTAATTGTGTCCCTGACGCTGGTGGAGGTTCGCGAGGTCGAAACCCAAACCACAACCACGGTCATCACCAAGCCGAAGAACCCCACCAGTTCGAGCAAGGTCAATACCGGGAAAACGCAGCCGGAAGAACCTGGCAAGAAGGATGTTGAGACGGCGAAGAAACAATCCGCACTTAAAGGTTTGGGGCTTTAGAAAAAAAAGAGGGAGGTGACGTGATGCAAAAAATACCGCTTTCAAAGCTGCCCGCGCAAAATCTCAACGTAATCCTGGCGGGGCAGTATTGCCTCCTTTCCGTATATTGGCGACAGGAACGATTATATATGGATGTGCTGGCAAATGGAAGCGCCGTTTGCCGGGGGGCGGTTTGCGAGAACCGGGCCGACGTCGTCCAGTCGCCCACGCCCTTCTTTAAGGGTTCGCTGCATTTTCTGGACACCGAAGGCGACAGGCCGCCGCATTGGGAGGGCCTGGGCAGCCGCTACCGCCTTTTATATGTTGCCGCCGGGGAAGAACTTCCCGAAGGGCTGAGGTTTTGATATGCCGAAAAGTTTCGCTGTAAAAACTATTGAAATATCCGTAACGCTCTCGCAGGGCAGTTTCGGCGAGGGCGGGAACACCAAGATTATTGAGGGGCTGGCCTGTGAGGTCTCGGTGGATAAGCCGGGGCTGCCGGAAAAGAACAGCGCCAATATCAAAATTTGGGGCATGAAATACGACGACATGGCCCAGCTGACCATGCTGTCTTTCCGGCCCCTGGAATCGCAAAACAACCTGATCCAGGTCAAGGCCGGTGATTTGGACGGGGCGCTGGCCCTGGTTTTTCAGGGTGAAATTACCCGCGCCTCCGCCGATTTCAACGCCGCCCCGGACGTGGCCATGGAATTTGAAGCCGACAGCGGCAGCTACCCCAACCAGATCGCCAGCCCGGTGATGACGGTGAACGGGGAGGCCCAGGCGGTCAATTTGTTCAGCCAGTTCGCCGCCGAGGCCGGGTATGAATTCAAGGACGAGGGCGTAACGGCCTCCGTGCAAAACGCCTGGTTCCCCGGCTCGCCCATTGAAAAGTGTCAAAAGCTGGCCCGCGACATCGGCTGCGAACTCGTCATCGACGACGGCGTTATCATCGTCATGCCCGCCGGTCAGGCGCGGGAGGGCAACGCGGTTCTGCTCAACAAGGATAACGGGCTGATCGGCTACCCCACGTTCAATCAGGACGGCATTGTCTGCCGCTGCATCTTCAACCCCGACCTGCAATACGGCGGCCTGATGAAAATGGAAAGCATCGTCCCCAGGGCCACCGGGGTCTGGAAAATAACCAAGCTCAGCCACAGCCTGTCGGCCTACGTTCCCGGTGGCGGCAATTGGGAAACGAATATAGAGGCGGCCTACAATGAGTGACAAAACGGTCAAGGGCGCGAAAAAGCTCAACACAGCCAATACGATGGTGAACGCCATAGAGTTCGCGGTCACCCAGGCCATTCGCAGCCAGGTGAACACCTCCGAACTGGTGGTCATCGGCCAGGCCGACCAGAACGGGCACGACGGCCCCGGCGGCTACGCCTCGGCCACGCCCCTGGTCAAACAGACGGATGGCTTTGACAACGGCCTCCCGGCCACCGCCCTGCACCATCTGGCTTATTACCGGCCCCAGGCGGGCAAGGCCGCCATTATTATGAACCCCCAGCCGGGAGACAAGGCCCTGGCGGTCAGCATGAAGCGGGACAGTTCCGGCATTGGGGTGGACACCAAAGAGGCTGTGCAGCCAGGGAGCCACCGCAGCTTTGACCAGGCCGACAGCATTTTATTCAACGGCGTTCTTGGGGTGACCCCGGAAATTTACCTGAACCTTGACCCGGACAGCGGAGACATTACGCTCTCCACCAAGGCCGCCAAAATTGAAATTTCCTGCCGGGAGTCCGGCGACATAGAGGTCAAAACCCTTTCCGGCGACATCGCCATAAACACCGCCGCCGGCAACGTTACGGTGGACGCGACTGAAAAAGTCACCGTAACCTGCCGGGAAATAATTCTTGACGGCAACGTGCGGATTACCGGGGGCCTGGTGGTGGAGGGCGCGACCACGGGCGCGAACGGCCCCGCGATATTCAGCCAGGGCATTAGCAACCAAACCGGCGACATCGTCAACCAGGGCGGCGATATAAAAACCAGCGCCGTCACCCTTAACGGCCACACCCACGCGGGCGTGGAGCCGGGCGGCGGCGACACCGACAGCCCGAACTCAGGAACATGATATGGCCCATACACGTAGGACATTAGAGCTGACCAAAGACTGGGACATTACCCTCACCGCGTCCGGCGGCCTGGCGCTGGCGGGCGGGGCCCTGGCCACGGCCCAGAATGTGGCCAACGAGGCGCGGCTTTTTGTCGGCGACGCCTATTTCATCCAGGACAAGGGCTTGCCCCACTTCGCCACCGAACTGGGCCGGCCGGTTTCGCAATCAAGCATCCTGCGGGCACAATTGTCGCGGGCGGCCGGGCGGGTGAAGGACGTGGCCAGGGTTCTGGAAATCAACGTTGAAGATTTTAACCCCGTCGACCGCAAACTTTCCGGCTCGATACGCTTCAACACGGCGGAGGATTCGGCCAATGAACAGCTTACGTATTTTTAAGGGGGCCGCCAATGGCTGAAAGCAATTTGATTTTCGACCCGGCCACGGGCCTTTACGCTCCCGACACTGCGGACATCCGCGCCGCCGTGGCCGACGATTGGGTTTTGGCCTTTCAAGACCCCGACCTGCCACCCCTGGACACGGAACCCACCACGCCCGCCGGGCAGCTGATAGACGCCGAGGTGGCCGAGGTCGAAGCCAAGAATGCGGCCATGCTTTTCATGGCCAGCCAGTTCAACCCCCGCGTGTCGGACGGGCGATGGCAGGACGGCATAGGCTATATCTATTTCATTGAACGCAAACTGGCCGAGCCCTCCGTGGTCACCTGCCAGCTGACGGGCCTCAACGGCACGGTCATTCCTTACGGGGCGCTAGTGGGGTCGGTCACGGGCCACACCCTGATCTGCAACAGTTCCGCCGCCATCGGGCCGGACGGCACAGCCGAAACCACTTTCAGGAACGCGGAATGGGGGCCGGTGGACTTCGCCCCGCATTCCGTCAATTCCATCATTACCGTGGTTCCGGGCTGGGACACGGTGGACAACGAGGCCGCCGGGGCCCTGGGCCGCGAACTGGAAACGCGGGCCGAGTTCGAGGCGCGGCGCTTCAACTCCGTGGTCAAAAACGCCCACGGCTCCGTGCCTTCGCTCTTCGGGGAAATTGCCAATATCGACGGGGTGCTTGATTGCCTGGTGCTGGAAAACATCGGCCCCGACCCCGCGATTAAATACGGGGTGGAGGTGCCCGGACACGGCATAGTGGTATGCGTCTACGGCGGCGACGATTCGGCCATCGCCGAGGCCATTTACCGCAAGAAAGACAACGGCTGCGATACGGGCGGCAACACAGATATCACGTACACGGCGTCCGATTACCATAACGCGCTTTATGAATACAAAATCATGCGCCCGGAACCCGTCAATTTTTGGATTCGCGTCAGCATGGGAAAGCAAAGCGGCCTCACCCAAAACGTCGTCGACGCCCTGAAACAGGCCCTGTACGATGATTTTTACGGCGACGGCGCTGATGAAGACAACTCCCGGGTGGGCCTGGCCACTACGGTTTACGCTTCGCGCTTTTATTGTTCGGCCAGTTCGGTGCCGGGCGTGAAGAATATTTTAAGCATCGAAATTGCCTTGTCGAACGATGACCCGCAATATGCCGACGCCGTGACCATAAACGGCGACCAGGAGCCCACGCTCTCGCTGGCCAATATCGCGGTTATCCTGCAAGCGTAGGGGGCTGGAATGTACACTTGGCGAAACTGGCGGGGCACAAAAAATATACGCGAACTGGAAAACGTCCGCGAGGCGACCAGCTACGCCATTCAAAGCCAGTATTCGGCCAGTGAAAAAATACTGGCCCTGGCGGCTGGGTTCCAGGCCCGCATCGACCCCCATGCGGATATCGACCTGTTTTACGACAAGATGTTCAACATTTACACCGCCGAGGGCGTGGGCCTGGACAACTGGGGCGTGATTCTGGGCATAGGCCGAACCATCGAAGGGCCGCCGGTTTATGACTGCTTCGGCTTTTTCGGCTCGGAGCTGGCCCCCTTCAACCAAAAGCCGTTCGTGCCCGACCTTAGCAGCATCCCCCCGTTTTATATCACCCTTGGTGATGAATCGTTCCGGCTGCTTTTGCTGTATAAGGCCCTGGCTAACATATCGGCCAGCGACGCGGCCACGCAAAATAAGCTGCTCTCCGTCCTGATCGATACGGGGGCGGGCGGCTTCAGCGGCGCGGCCTATGTGCTGGAAGTCGGCACAATGGTTATCCGCTGGGTTTTCGAAACGTTTCTGACCGCTGAACAGCTGGCTATTTTCAGGGTGGCCGGAACCCTGGCCAGGGGGGCCGGGGTGGGCTGGGAGCTTTTCGCCGTTGACCCCAAAAAGGTGTTCGGCTTTTTCGGCTCGAACAATCAACCCTTCAACCAGGCGCAGTTCGTGCCTGACAAGTCTTTAGTACGTGGAGTTTAAAATATGCCCATACCATCATTTCCCGTAAACCTGCTTCCGCGCCCCTTTGCCGACAATGGCGACGTGGCGCTCATCCCCGACGATAAACCGCAGGTGTCCGGCCTGGCCAGCTGGAAGAAAGGTTTTGACGTTGAAAACCAGCTGCCGCAGAGCGCGGGCGGCATTCCTCCGCACCGGACGGACTTCAACGGCATTTTCAAAATGCTTTCCGCCTTCGCTTTCTGGGGGCAGTCCGGCGGCCAGGCGGTGTACAGCGCGGCCCTCAATTATTCCGCGCCGTGCCTGACGTTTTACAATGGGCGGCTCTGGTGGTGCCTCATCACCAACGGCCCGGAAACGGGAAGCAGCCCCGGCGTGGTCGCGCCCGGCAGCAATGACGCCGTATGGCAGGACTTTTGGAATTTTTTACGGAACTCGTCGGGCGGAGGCAGCGGAGGCGGCGGCGCGGTGGTGACGTTCCCCGGCTACCTCACCCAATTTATGAACTTTTACGAGCAAACCCCGCCGGAAGGCTGGGCCATCCGCAATGGCGACGTCCTGGCCAGTGCTGATACCGCCTATCCTGATTTGTGGGCCGCGCTCCAACTGCCCGTCAATTCGTGGAAACTTAAATCTGAAACGGCGTGGCAAGCCTTAAGGGATGAGGCGGACGACCAAAAAGGCGCGGCTCCGTTCTTTGTGCTGGACACCAGCGCCCGCACAATCCGGCTGCCGGACACTCGCGGCGATTATGAGCGCTGCGCTGGCGCAGGGACAATGGCCAGCGTGGGGCAGTGGCACGGGGACGCGATCAGGAATATAACGGGTTCTCACTACTTTGGACAAGACATGGATGTAGTTGCTCCGCGCAACCCTTCCGGGGCTTTTTCTTACGGCCCCACGGTAAGAGACACACAAGACCATTTGACCTGGGTCAACGCTGTAACAAATTCTTGGTGCCCGCTGAAATTTGACGCTTCCGAGGTGGTACCTACCGCTGCCGAAAATCGTACGCGCGCCTTCGGTACGCTTGGCTGTGTTTATATCGGAACCCCGGCAGCTTAAAGGAGTTGAAATGGCGACAAATTTTCAGTACGTACCGTCTTCCGGCGATCTTTCCGGCAAGGCCTTTGAAGAGCAAACCGAGGCGGCCTTCAATGAGCTTGGGGCCAGCATAGACCATAGTGACGGCCTGGCGCAAGAAGCGCTTGGCGCCGCCCAGAGGGCCGAGGGCGTAGCGAATCAGGCCCTGGGGCAGGTGCAGGTGGCTGTTACGGCTGCCAACGCCGCGCAGGGCAGCGCCGCAGCCGCGCAATCGCTGGCCAGCAGCGCCAACGCCGCCGCCCTTGACGCGCAGAAAAAAGCGACCGAGGCCCAGACTACGGCAAATGTTACCCTGAAAACGGCCAATGATGCGTTTTCCGCCGCGACAAATGCCGAAACAATCGCCGAAAGCCTTAAGGGCCGGGTTGGAACTATTGAAGGCCAGATACCCAGCCTTGAGGGCGGCATTGCATATGCGGAGGCCCAGGCCCAGCGGGCAATGGGTATTTATACGAACACGCCCGCCGCCGAATGGGATGACCCGGAAAATCCGGTTACGCCGATTCAGTTTGACGCGAATGATCATTACAATTGGCCGGAAAAAATATTGCTGGTTCGCCCGGATGACCCCGGCCTTGACCTGCCGCCGCTGAACGTTCCGGTGGAATTGACGCTGCCGGTCTGGCTTCGCGTTGAAATCGACGACCAGACTACGGTTGCCACCCAAACCATGTGGGACAGTGCCGGAAGGTTTGTTTTTCGGCGTACAGCCACCGTGGACGACAGCGACCCCGATAATCCCCCCGTCGTCACGTGGAGCGACCCCAGCGCGGGCAGTACCTTGACCTATGACCTGGCTGGGGCCACGCTCACGCGCACGATAGGCGGCACGACCGCCGTGGCCCGGAGCCTCTTCCCCGCCGGGGCGGTATTTGTGCTGAACACCACGCTGATATTCGGCCCGCAGGGCTCTATCGGCGTATATGCCGGGGATGCCGATTCCGCCACTATAAACGTGGTTACGAAATGCATATCCCCCATTGGCAGCGATGAGCCTACACAGCTCGGGAATGTGTCGGCCCATGCCGATTTGCCGCTTACCGTTACAGGTGCCGAAACGGTTTTTGGCCGCGCCCCCGCGATTGATGATTACGCCCGCGTCCTGGCCGATGAAAACCACGATGGGCATACCTATGAATATTACATAACCGCGATCGACGAAAGCGGAAATATTACATGGGGCAATGAAATCGCCATCAACACCACAGACTACCAGGCGCAGACTTCGGCCAGCGATTCAGGCCGCATCCTTACCGGCGGCGCAACTGTGGGGACATTCGGCCAATCCCTTGGCCTTGATTCCGCACCGACATCCGGCAGCGCAAACCTTTTAGACAGCGATGCCGTTTACCGCGCCACCCGCCTGAGCGCCCTGGGCGCGGCCCCGGCAAGCATAACCCTGGCCGACAATGCCGGGTCGGACGTTTTGCCGGACATCGCCAACGGAACGACTACCTCAAAAATCCAAAGAATGCGCGACAACCTTAAATCGCTGTTCAACAAAACAGCCGCCGTATTTGGGCTGGGCGGCACACCGTCAATACAGGCTTTCGGGGACGCGGCCAACGAGGGGTCGGGCGTTACCGCCGCGCGGTACGACCACAAGCACAAGATGCCGGCCGCCCCCACCACCATCAGCGGCAACGCCGGAACCGCCACGCGCTGGCAGACGGCACGAAAATTCGCGGTTAATCTGGCGGCTGGCATTACAGACTGGAACGGCACGGGGTGGGCTTCCGTTGACGGCAGCGGCGCCGTTCAAGTTCCCGTGGGGGGGGTTCTCCAACTCGCCAATGGCGGCACCGGTGCCACCACGGCGGCGGCGGCGAGAACCGCGCTCGGCATCACCTCGGGCAGCGGTATCTATAACACCCGCGAAGTAATCACGGCTTCCGGCAATTACACTCCGACAGTTACGGGGTGGGCGAAAGTCACGGCTATTGGTAGAGGGGGGCGTGGCGGCACAGGAGGCCTCAGAAGCATTATTGGGGGCCTAGGAACTAGTGGCGGCGGAGGCGGAGGTGGAGCCGCCGGAGATGTTACTGAAGCGTTCCTATTTTTAACGGTCGGTACTCCTATAAACGTTATTGTTGGGTACAATGTGTCTTTTGGGCCAATAGAGGCGATGGCGGGTGTCGATGGCCTTAACGCGTCAGAATATACTAAGGGGGGTAAAGGGGGCAAAAATGTTAACGGGAGCGGCGGGAGCGGGG
>JAITVE010000082.1 GCA_031285975.1 Candidatus Adiutrix sp.
TGGACAAGCTGACCAACAACGTCATGGGCGACCCCTCGGCCGCGCTCCTGGAAGTGCTTGACCCGGAGCAGAACAACACCTTCTCCGACCATTATCTGGAGATTCCCTTCGACCTCTCCGGCGTGCTGTTCATCCTCACGGCCAACGTGCTGGAAAACATCCCCGGCCCCCTGCGGGACCGCCTGGAAGTGGTGGAAGTCAGCGGCTACACCCTGGAAGAAAAGATGGAAATCGCCAAACGCCACCTCCTGCCCCAGGAATTGGAACGCCACGGCCTGACCGCCGAGGATTTGGCCGTCACCGACGAAGCCATGCGCGCTTTGGTGGAAGCCTATACCCGCGAAGCCGGGGTGCGGGATCTCTCCCGCCGCCTGGGGGCCGTGGCCCGCAGCCTGGCCGTGGAAAAAGCCGAAGGCGTATTACAGCGCAACACCATCACCAGTGACGACCTGAGCCCCATCCTGGGCCCCCCGCGTCACGTGAAGGAACTCAAGGCCGCCCAGCCTCAGGTGGGCGTCGTCACCGGGCTGGCCTGGACGGCCGCCGGGGGCGACATCCTCTTCATCGAGGCGGTGGCCATGCCCGGCAAAGGGCGCCTGTCGCTCACAGGTCAAATGGGCGACGTCATGCAGGAAAGCGCCAAGGCGGCCATCAGCTACGTCCGCTCCCGCGCGCTGAATTGGGGGTTAGACCCGGAATGGTTCAACACCCACGACATTCACCTGCATATACCGCAGGGAGCCATTCCCAAGGACGGCCCCTCGGCCGGCGTCACCTTGGCCACGGCTATCGTTTCCCTGGCTCGCGGCCAGAAGGTTCGGCCCGACGTGGCCATGACCGGGGAAATATCCCTGCGCGGGTTGTCGCTGCCGGTGGGCGGCGTGAAGGAAAAACTCCTGGCGGCCAAAAGGGCCGGCCTCAGCCGGGTGCTCATCCCGGCCAAGAACCAGGCCGACCTGATGGAAGTGCCGGAAAATCTGTTGCAGGGCCTGACCGTAACCCCGGTCGGGAGTTTGGACGAAATTCTCAACATCGCCCTGATAGACGAGTCTTCCGATTGGGAAACCATCCGCATGGACAGCATGGACGTCAGCGACGACCTGCTGGCCGAATGGAGCGGCCCATCCCCAGACCCCGCGGCCCAGCCCCTGAGCCACGCCCCCGTCTGCCGCGCCGCCTGACCCCACCCCGGGCCCAGCCCTGCCAGGCCGGGCCCCACAACCCGAAAAAGGCGCTCCCGCATTGCGCGGGAGCGCCTTTTTTGTGCGCCTGCCGCCGCTTTCTTGCAATAATAGGCGCGTTTTGTTACTATCCAGCAAATTCAACGACTAAGGAGCCCGGCATGAGTCTGGTGACGATAGGGGATTTGGAGCAGAGCCGCCGGCGGCGGGATTTGGCCGAGACTCTGGGCGGCATTGGCCGCAAATATCTGGTTATGAGCGGCAAGGGCGGGGTGGGCAAAACCACCGTGGCCGTGAACCTGGCCGCCGCCAAGGCCGCCGAAGGCTATGCCGTGGGGCTGTTGGACGTTGACCTTCACGGGCCCAGCGTGGCCCTGGCTTTGGGGCTCGAAGACGCGGATATGGCTCTGGGCGCGGACGAAAAGCTCGTGCCCATGGTCAGCGAATTCGGCCTGAAAGTGGTGACCATCCAAGGGCTGCTGAAAAACCGCGACGAGGCGGTCATCTGGCGCGGGCCGAAGAAAATCCGGGCCATCCGGCAGTTTTTCTCGGAAGCGGCCTGGGGCAAGCTCGACTACCTCTTCATCGACTCCCCGCCGGGCACCGGCGACGAGCCCCTCACCGTGCTGCAAACCGTGCCGGACGCGCGGCCCCTCATGGTCACCTCCGGCAGCCGCCTGGCGGCGGGGGATGTGGCCAAGGCCTTCAATTTCCTCAAACTTTTGGAGCGCCCGGCTGCGGGGCTGGTGGACAATCAAAGCTGGTACATCTGCCCAAAGTGCGGCCTGGAAACCGACCTCCACGACCGGCAGGCCGCCGGGCGGCTGGCGGAGCGGGCGGGCGTGCCGCTTCTGGCCTCGCTGCCCCTGGACTTGGCCGCCGGGCGGGCAACGGAAGAGGGCCGCCCCCTGGTCTGGAGCCAGCCAGAGCATCTTTTCTCAAAGCGTATCAAGGAGTTAGCCGCAGTCCTCTAGAGGAGAAGCTGGAGGTCTTGCAAGCTATTTGATTGACATACGACGCAAGCTCTAGTATAATCCAGCCAATTACAGCTATGAGAACTTCCATATATGGTTGCATCCGTCGCCCCGCGCGACCCGACCCGAGTGGTGAGTTATGGTCTTTGACACCCTGCATCTGGCAATAATCATTTTTTTAGTGGTGGGCTTCCTCTTCCCCATCGCCCCGCTTATCCTGGGCTTTCTGCTGGCCCCCCGCACCTCCGGGGGCGACTACCTCATGCCCTATGAGTGCGGCATGGTGCCCCATGACCGGGCCTGGGGCCACTTCGGCCTCAACTACTACCTCTACGCCCTCATCTTCATCGCCTTTGACGTTGACGTGCTCTACCTGTTCCCCATTGCCGTCCACTATAAATTTGCCGAGGGCTGGCTGCCGTTTATCGAGCTGACCTACTTCCTGTTCTTCGTGCTGCTGGCCATTCTGTATTTCAAGGCCAAGGGCATTTTCGACTGGCCCCGGCGGATTCAGGTCAAATAGGCCGTCATCAGCCGGGCTCCGGGGCGACATCCGGGCGCGGTTCAGGCGATATCGCGTTCTCACCATTGTTTTCCAAGGAGGTTCCCCTTTGACCTCAACCCATAACCGCCCGGAGGGCGGCGTGATTCAGCCCGCGCAAAGCGAGATTCATCCGCCGCTCATCAACATCAAGCCCATTAATTACGTGTTCGACGTTGGCCGGGCCATGTCCATCTGGCCCATGACCTTCGGCCTGGCCTGCTGCGCCATTGAGATGATGTCCGTCAGCATGGCCCGCTGGGATATGGCCCGCTTCGGGGCCGAGGTCTTCCGGCCATCCGCCCGCCAGGCAGATT
>JAITVE010000381.1 GCA_031285975.1 Candidatus Adiutrix sp.
AAGCGGCGGCCCTGGCCTGGAAAGTGGTTGCATACGTAATATTTAAGGTAGAGCCATGACGAATATCGGCGAAAATTTTGAAAAAGACCGCGCCCGCCTGGAAGCCTTGCGGCGCGAGATACGCTCTCACAACGATCTCTATTATGCCCAGGACGCCCCGGAAATCAGCGACGACCAGTGGGACGCGCTGTTCCGCGAATTGCTGGATTTGGAAGCCCGCTATCCCGAACTGGCCGCTCCGGATTCCCCCACGCGCACCGTGGGGGCCCCGGCCCCGGCGGGCGGGCTGGCCAAAGTGCGTCACGAAGCCCCCATGATGAGTCTGGACAAAGCCCTGCGTCCCGAGGAAATTGTTGAGTTTGTGGAGAAAACGCGGCGTTTCCTCGGCGTTGACACTGATAAAGCGCAAGGCTCCCCCGGCGCGGGCAACGAAATAAAATTCCACACCATGCCAAAATTTGACGGCCTGGCCATTGAGCTCATCTACGAAAACGGGCGGCTGGTCTTGGCCGCCACGCGCGGCGACGGCGTGACCGGCGAAAACGTCACCCCCAACGCCCGCGCCATCGCGGGCATCCCCGAGGAATTGGCGGCCCCGTCCGGCGGCCTGTTCGGCCCCAAGCGGCCCGAGCGCCTCACCGTGCGCGGCGAAGTGTATATGGAAAAGGACGAATTCCTCCGCCTTAACCAGCGGCGCGAGGAGGAGGGCCAGCCGC
Organism: Candidatus Adiutrix sp.; assembly: GCA_031285975.1. GTDB lineage: Bacteria > Desulfobacterota > Desulfarculia > Adiutricales > Adiutricaceae > Adiutrix. Next base: position 717 of record JAITVE010000381.1, read on the forward strand.
CCTTTGCCAATCCCCGCAACGCCGCCGCCGGTTCCCTGCGCCAGTTGGACGCTGCCGTCACCAAGAGCCGTTGCCTGGGCTTTTTCGCCTACGGCCTGGCCGAGCCCCTGGCCACGGGCCTGGCCGATTACGGCGAGGTTATGGAGGCTCTCAAAAGCTGGGGCCTGGCCGTGGAATCCTCGTCCTACACTTCGGGCGGTCACAGTTTGGCGGAAGTGCTGAAAATATTTAACGATCTGGAAGCTGCCCGCGACGCGTTGCCCTATGAAATCGACGGCCTGGTGGTCACCATTGAGGACTTAACCTTCTGGCCCCGGCTGGGGGCCACGGCCCGCGCCCCCCGCTACGCCGTGGCCGGGAAATTCAAGCCGCGCCTGGCGGAGACAACAGTACGGCAGATTGAAATTCAGGTCGGCCGCACCGGCGTCCTCACCCCCGTGGCCCGGCTGGAGCCCGTGGCCGTGGGCGGGGTGACGGTCAGCAACGCCACCCTCCACAATCAGGACGAAGTGGCCCGCAAAGACGTGCGCGAAGGGGACGCGGTGCTGGTGCGCCGCGCCGGGGAGGTCATCCCCGAGGTCGTGGAAGTCGTTTTGAGCAAACGGCCCGCCGATTCCGTGGCCTATGTTTTCCCGACCGAATGCCCGGTCTGCGGCACGCCCGTGCTGCGCAAAGAAGGGGAGGCCGCCATCCGCTGCCCCAACCCCTGGTGCCCGGCCCAGGTGCGGGAGCGTTTTTACCACTTCGGCGGCAAAAATGCCTTGAATATCATGGGCTTGGGCGACAGTCTGGTTGACCGTTTGCTCAGCGACGGTTTGGTGAAAATCCCCACCGACCTCTACCGGCTGACGGTGGAGCAGCTTCAAGCGCTGCCCCGTTTCGGCGAAAAATCGGCCCGGAACTTGTTGGATGAACTGGAAAAATCCAAAACCGCGCCCCTCTGGCGCTTCATTCACGCCCTCGGCATCCGCCACGTGGGCGAGCGGACGAGCCAGATTTTGGCCGAACGCTTCTCTTCGCTGGATGCTTTGGGGGCCGCCTCGGAAGAGGAGTTGACGCAGATCAACGACGTGGGGCCGGAAGTGGCCGCCGGGCTGGCTGAGTTTTTTAATCAGCCGCTCAACGCACCCTTCCTGGCCGACCTCACCGGCGGTGAGTTGGGTATTCGCCCCACAATAGAAGAGGCCGGGGCGGGCAGTGGCCCCAAACCCCTGGCCGGGAAGAAGTTCGTGCTGACCGGCACCCTCACCACTTTCACCCGCGCCGAAGCCAAAGCCAGGCTCACCGCCCTGGGCGGGCAGGTGATGAGTTCCGTCAGCCGGGAGACCAACTTCGTGGTGGCCGGGGAAGCTTCGGGCAGCAAGCTGGCCAAAGCTGTTGAACTGGGCGTGACTGTTTTGAGCGAGGAAGAGTTCGTGAAAATGCTCGATAACCCGCAGTAATGGGGGGCTTCGCGGCGAAGATTCTGGATTAGTATGGGGCTCTGCCCAATCTTTGCGCTGTCGCGCAATCTCAGTTTATTCAAACCCTATCGGGTTCGAATTTAAACCCCGCTTAAGAGGGGCTAACGCGAGCCCCTCTTAAGAATCTCCGCGCGCCAGGGGCTGCGCGCCCCTGGACCTGCGTGTCGGCTAGTGAATCAGTAGCGACCGTGGAGCGGCGCCACAACTCGCCTGAACGGCTCAGACAAGTGGCGCCGCTGTGGCGACGGGGGAAGAGGGCGCGGGCAATACCATCTTAAAAAGCCGCGCCCGGACTGTGGGGTATATGAAAATAACTATGGAAATTCGGCTCTGATTATGTACAATATAGAAAATCTGGTTTGACTCCGGGAAGGCTTTGCGGTACTTTAAGGCCCTGCTGGGGGCGGGATCGTTGAGGCCGTGAGCGGCGAGTGAGGTTGTATATGCGGTTTTATCGGGAACTGAAGCGGGCGGCGGCGTTCCGCGTGGTCGGGCTGGCGGCTCTGTTGGCCGTCCTGGCGGGTTGCGGCGCGGTGCTCGACATGGCCGAGGATAATGAGTGGCGGTGGGGCTTTTTCGGCAAAGTGAAATTCATCAGCCCCGTCAAACTGCGCATCGGGGTGGCTCCCTTTAGCGACGATGTGGGCCTCGGCGCGGCCGAGGCGGGCAGCAATCTGGCCCGGCTGATGTCCGCTGAAATGGCCAAGGACAGCAACCTGGTGGTCGTGCCCGCCGAGGCGGTGGAGGCGGCCATGGCCGCGCGCGGCTACACCGCGCCCCTCACGCCGCTCCGGGCCGCAGAAATCGGCACGGACTTGCGGCTTAACGCCCTGGTGCTGGGTTCCCTGTCGGAAGTGAAGAAATACAATCTCCGCAAGGGCTGGCGGCGGCTGGCCCGCATCGTCACCGAGCAGCACGAGTATGTGAACGCGGTTTTGGCGGTCAGCGCCGTGGATTCGGCCACCGGCATCGTCCTGGTCTCCCGCGCCAACACCGGCGAGTATGACGGCGGCAGCGGCAACGACGATTTCTTCGAGGCCGGTGACCGCACGGGCCACATCCCCAGCCAGGAAGCCCTGGAAAGCAGCCTGGACGACGCCCTGACGGAATCCTATTACCGCACCCTCACGGGCCTGGCGGCCTTGCCGTTCAAGGCCCGCGTGTTGTCGGTCACGGGCGGGCAGGCCCACATCGGCTTTGGCAGCGACGTTGACCTGCGCAAGGGCCGGGAGTTTGTGAAACTGCTCGTGGAAGAAGTGGTCACCAACTCCATCGGCGATTCCTACCAGATCATGGGCGCGCCCGTGGCCCGCCTGAAAGTCGCCGAGGTGGGCGAGAGCGGGGCCGCGCTGGACATCACGGACGGCCAGGTCGCCCCCGGCGACGTCATCCAGGCCGTAGACTGAAGTATATCGAAATCATATAGGAGTATGAAAATGTTCAAAAAATTACTGCTGGTCGCGGCGCTGACCCTGGTTCTGCCGGGCGCGCTTTGGGCCCAGGATGAGGCGGCTCCCCAGGTGAAGCTGGAAACCTCCCAGGGCGACATCGTTATTGAGTTGAATCCCCAGGCGGCTCCGGAAACGGTGAAGAATTTTCTCGCCTACGTGAAAAGCGGCCACTACGACGGCACCATCTTTCACCGGGTTATCGCCAATTTCATGATTCAGGGCGGGGGCTTCACCAGCGAAATGAAGGAAAAGGCCACTGGCGCGCCCATTAAAAACGAGGCGAATAATGGCCTGAAAAACGATAAGTACACCATCGCCATGGCCCGCACCCCCGATCCCCATTCGGCCACGGCCCAGTTTTTCATCAATGTCGGCGAGGCAAACGAGTTTTTGAATTTCAAGGAAGAGTCCGCCCAGGGCTGGGGCTATGCCGTCTTCGGCAAAGTTGTTTCAGGCCAGGAGGTGGTGGATGCCATCGCCAAAGTTCAAACCGGCCAGTTCCGCCAGCACGGAGACGTGCCGGTCAAGCCGATTGTCATCAACAAAGCCGCGGTTTTGTAAGCCGGGCAACTATCTGTAAGGATTTGACGCTATGACGAAAGTATATGTCCGCTTGAAAACGACCCTGGGCGAGATGGTGCTGGAGCTGAACCGCGAAGCCGCGCCCGTGACCGCCGACAATTTTGTGGGGTATGTGAAAAACGGCCACTATGAAGGCACCATCTTTCACCGGGTCATCGCCGGATTCATGATTCAGGGCGGCGGCATGGACGCGGAGATGCACGAGCGCGACGCCAGTGCCCCCATCCAGAACGAGGCCGACAACGGGCTGAAAAACGACAAGTTCACCATCGCCATGGCCCGCACCGGCGACCCCCACTCGGCCACGGCCCAGTTTTTCATCAACGTGAAGGACAACGATTTTTTGAATTTCACCGAGAAAAACGCCCGGGGCTGGGGCTATGCCGTTTTCGGCAAAGTCGTGGCCGGTCAGGATGTGGTGCACAAAATTGAGGATGTGGAGACCTCCAGCCAGTCCTACCACGACGATGTGCCCAACGTGCCGGTGGTCATTGAAAAAGCCACCATCCTTGAAAACTACACCCCGGAAGCCTAAGCGAGACAACGCTTTCCTGCTTCAGTAAACCGGGAAAACAAAAGCGGCCGTCAAATCCTCAGCGATTGGGCGGCCGCGCTGTTTTTGTCCGGCAAATCCCCGTCCCGGCTTTCAATGTTTGTTTTTCAAACCGCTATATGGTAATCTATCCAAGTGTTTACGAGCCGCCGTTACCGCCGGGCAATCTGTGGCGCGAGGGCAAGCGGTCTCCTCACCCGGCGTTTGCGGGGATGTGGCCGCGTTAGGATCAGTTCAGGAATAATGTGTGCGTTATCCTGGCAAGGCGTTTTCATTTTGGCCGGATTGATGGCGGCCAAAATGAGAACAACACAGCCAGGGAAATGTACACGTTGTTCATGAACTGATCCTTAGAGCGCTTTTCTATTACAAGGTAGCCTGCATGAAATGAAAAGCACCCGGATGTTTACGTATTTTGCAATTTACTAAAGGCAGGTACATTGCAAAATGCTCTAAAAGAACGTTGAAATTTTGGAGGTATCCTGATGAACCGTGCGAAAACGATCACCCTGTCCCTTTGTTTGACCATGCTGCTCCTGGCTTTTTCGGTCGCGGCCCAGGCCGCCGATGTGAAACTCGGTAAATACGCGAGCACCGAGATTATGAACGGTGAGTTCCACTGGCACTTCATCCTCAAGGCCGACAAAACCGTTGACTTCCAGAGCATGGACTTTGAAGGCATTTACGATTGGACTGGCGCCTGGAAGGCCGACAATTCCGGCAAGGTGACCATCACCCTCAAAAGCGGTAATACCAAGACCCCTATCATTTTCACCGGCGGCGGCGGCAACACCCTGACCATGGTCTCCTGGCCTTTCGGAATGACCGTCGAGAATATGCCCTTCCATTACGACCCGAACTACAAATGAGCGGCGGCATTTCCGCAGCTTCTTTACGCAAG
>JAITVE010000089.1 GCA_031285975.1 Candidatus Adiutrix sp.
ACAAAGCACAACTCACTGCCTGAGCCACTGATAAGTTTCCACGAAGAGTTACAATATAAAGCCCGGCGGCAGTTCATCGTCCGGCAAAGCTTCTTCGGTGCGGGGCCGGTCGGGGTCTAAATCCAGGCCGAGGGCTTGGGCCTCGCGGATGGTATCGCCCCCGTTCAGCCGCAACGCGCCTTGCGCCGTCACCACAATGGCCGGTGCAGCCACCGGGCAGTGATATTCGCAATAGCCGCAGCCGTAACAGCGGGCCGCGTTCACCTGCGGCACCGGCACTTCCAACCCATCTTCCCGAACCAAATCCACGGCCCCGTAGGGGCAGACTTCCTGGCAGACCACACAGCGCCGATCCTCGGCCCAGGCCAGGCAGGTATCTTTCACCACCACAGCCGTGCCCATTTTGGCCCACTTCTTTTCCGCCAGGGGCAAGGGGCGGATGGCCCGCGTGGGGCAGACCTGGCCGCAGGCCCGGCACTCCGGCTCGCAGGGGCCGCGCCGGGCCGCCAGGTGCGGGCTGGAAAACTCGTAGAGGCCGCGCTCAAGGCCTTGCAAGCGCAAACCGTTGGTGGGGCAGGCTTTCACGCATTCGCCGCAACGCAGGCATTTGGTGAGGAAATCACTTTCCAGGATCGCGCCCGGAGGCCTCACCACTCCGAGGCCGCCAGCACGGCGCAGAAGCCAGGCCTGGGGCAACGTGTGCACGCAGGCCAGGCCCACCCCGCCCACACCCGCCTTCAAAAAGGCCCGCCGGGGAAACGCCAGCCCGTCCGCTTGCAGACTTTCGGCCGCCGGGGCGAAGGAAAATTTCACGCCGCCCGCCGGGCAGATATCTTGGCAGGCCCGGCAGGTCAAACATTCCGAAAAACAGGTCTGGCGACCATCATCGCTGATGGCCTGGGTGGGGCACTGTTTGGCGCAACGGCCGCAGCCCACGCAACGCTCCACCCGCCGCCGCCAGGCCGGGCGGCGGGACATCAGCCCCAGCAAAGCCCCGGCGGGGCACAGCACACCGCACCAAAACCGGGGCCGAATCTTTTCCAAAATGATTAAAAATCCGAAAAACGCAATGATGTAGCCGCCGTCAAAAGCCCTGGTTTTTATAGCCGCGTACTGGCCAATCAGCCCCAACGCTTCCAGCGCGGGCCGGATGTGATCCAGCCCCAATAACAGCAAGGGGTAGAGCCCCTCGGCATACAGCCTGGTGACCAGCGGGATGGGCGCGGCCCAAAAGATCAGGCTCACCCCGAAGGCTGCCGCCGCCAGCGCCGCTATCAGCACCATATATTTTATATAACGATAGGGGCTGCCGGGCTTTTCAGCCGGACGCGGGGGTTGGCAGAAACGGAGCAGCCAGCCCGCCGCGTCCAGAGTCGCCCCCATAGGGCAGACATAGCCGCAAAAAACCCGCCCGAAAACCGTTGCGACGGCCAACAAGAGCAAGCCGGGAATCAAGGCCGCTATAAATTCCCTGGCGGCGATGGGCACAGCCACGGCCGCCAGGGGATCAAGGCGCAGGAAAATATCCGGCGGCACGCGGGATAGGGCCTCCGGCCCGGCTGCCCGGCCCAAAAGCCAGGCAAACAGCCCCCAACTGGCGGCCTGGATGAGTATCCGAAGCCGCCGGGCCCGCTTCTTTTTTTCCTGCTGATTCACGTTTTTACCCTGCAATCAGCCGTTATTTCAGCCATTTTGCCTGGTTGGCGGTCATTTCGCCGCGCAGTTCGCGGGTCACCCAGAGGAAGTCCATCATGCGGACGAAATCGGGGTCGTCGCTCTGAATCATGAAGCCCAGGGTGTTGGCCGGGGTTAAGGGATTGTCCACAAAGGCGGCGAAGAGGCGCGGATCTTTCTGGGCATAGAGCAGGGCCTCATAGGTTTCGGTAATCATGACGTCGCCCTTGCCCTCGGCGATGAGGCCCGGGATTTCGGCGTTTTTCTCATGGGTGCTGACCGTGGCTTTGGTCAGGTTGTCCAGCACGTATTTTTCATTGGTGCCGCCGGGGTTCTTGATGACCCGCACTTCAGGCTGATTCAGGCTTTCCGGAGTGGTGAATTTGCCTTTGTCGGCGGCGCGGATCAAGGCCACTTTGCCGAAGGGCGCGTAGCCGGGCAAAAATTCGCTCTGGGCCACGCGGGCCACGCTGCGGGTGACGCCGCCCAGGGCCACGTCATATTTGTCGGCCTTGAAATCGTCCATCAGCTTCGGCCAGGTGGTGGCCACGAACTGAACTTCCACGCCCAAATCCCGGGCCATCATCTGTATCAAATCCACGTCGAATCCGGCATACGCCCCGTTTTCCAGCATGGCGAAAGGCCGGTAATCGCCGGGAGTGCCGACGCGCAGCACTTTGTCCTTCATAATCTTATCCAGCCGCTCCCCCGCCCAGGCCAAAGGCGCAGCCAGAACCAGGCACAGAACCGCTGCCAACAAAACCAACTTGTTACGCATAAAACCCTCCATAATGGTGAAGCATTGTGAGGCCAAAACCCTCGCGGGCCGAGAAAATAATAGCAGACTTGCCGATTGCCGACAAGAGCGTCTT
>JAITVE010000151.1 GCA_031285975.1 Candidatus Adiutrix sp.
CGGGCAGCGGCGGCGGCGGCATGGGCGTGGGCGAGACGGGCATCGGCGGCGGCGTGGGGGGCGGCATTGGCGGTGGAACCGGCAGCGGCGGCGGCTATGGCCGGGACGGCGCGCCCGCCGGGCAGCCCGGCTCGCCCCGGCAGGGGGCCCCGGGGGGCGCCGGGGGTTCCGGCGGCAAGCCGGGCGAACAGGGCGGCGGCGACCGGGAAGGCCGGGCCATCAGCCTGGCCATGACCCCCATGACCGACGACGTCACCACCGACTTTTTGACGGAAAAACCCGGCTCCGGCAAGGCCAAGCCCATTTCCGACCTGTTCAGCTTCGTGGAAGACGCGGGCGACGACGAGCCGGCCATGTCCGGCCATTTGCCCATCCCCTCTTCCAGCGAAAGCGCGGTCTATTTCAACCCTGAGGACGCGGCCAAGGCCCACGAGGCCGTGAAGCTGGCGGCCGGGCTGGCCAGCGGCCGCGGCGAGTTCTTCAAATTCACGCCTGAGGAAGCCGAGCGCCTGCGGAACATGATTGCGCTGGAGGAAAGCCGCAACACCTCCAAAGACGGGCTGGACATAATTCTGGTTGTTTTGAAGGAACTGGAAGGCAAAATCGACCGCAGCCCGATTCTGGATTTCATGTTCCAGGAAATTTTGCTCATTCTGGAACAGGGGAACCTCTTCCAGGTGCGCGTTCTCATGGAAAAAATGTATGCCATGACCAACGGCGGCAGCCCCTGGCTCCTCGAACTGCGGCATGATTTTGCGGTGCGCATGGCCGCGCCCGAAGTGCTGGGGATGCTGAAACCCCTGTGGCAGAGCCCCCAGCCGCCGGACAACGTGCTCACCGAAGTGCGCCGCTTCCTCTTGCTGTTGCCGCCGGAAGCGGCGGGCGTGCTGGCCCCCGTGCTGTCGCTGAAGCTGGCCCCGGGGCTGGAAATGATGCTTCTGGAAGCCGTGGCCCTGGAACTCAGCCAGGTGCGCAGCAACCCCGCCGCGCTGGTGGGGAAGATGAAAACGTCCTCGGTGCTGGGGCTGCTCCACACCTTCCGGCAGCTTCAGCGGCCCTTCCCGGAGGGCCTGCTGGCCGGGCTCACCCGCCACGGCGACCCGGCGGTGCGGGAGATGGCCGCCAAGCTCCTGGTGGACGAAAACCCGGACAACATCAAAAGCCTTTTCTACCTCATTGAAGACCCGGAAATCAGCATCCAGGGCTGGCTGTGCTCCCTTCTGGGCCGCCAGCGCAGCCCCATGGCCGAGCGGCTGATGCACGACTACCTGGAAGACGCCTACAGCGAGGGCAAGGACTTAGACCGGGAGCGCCTTTTGAATTGTTACCAGACCCTGGGCCGCTGCGGCTCCCCCCAGGCTGTGAATTTTCTGGAAGATATTTTGATGAAACGGGCCTGGAAATCCCTCTTCGGGCTGGACGGCTCGGCCCACCGGCTGGGGGCGGCCATGGCCCTGATGCTGATGCCCCCCGAATGGGGCACGGCCGAGATTCTGAAAAAAGCGTCCCAAAGCACCTTCCGCTCCGTCCGCCAGGCCTATAAGCAGGCCGAGGCCGAGTTCCGCCACTCCTGATACGCGAGGCCGCCGGTTATGCCAGACGACAATAAATATATTTCTAAAATGGGCGAACGGCTGATCCAGGCCCTCTTCCGGCTGTTGCAGGTGGTCAAGATCCACCAGCCCAACAATGCCCTGTTCATTGAGAGCATCAAGGAATTCCGCGAAGCCCTGGCCGCCATCAGCGCGGAGCGGGACACCCCCACCCTGCGGGTTATTCGCGGGCGTTTTTACCTGGACGAAGAGCGGCTGAACCTGGCCGCCGCCCTGGTGCGCACCGCCGACAAGCTCATCGAATACCTGGAAGCCCGCAGCATCCACGGCCTCCGCTTCTACATGACCAGCGACCTGGCCGACGAGGAGATCGTCAAATTCGTCCGCCTCTTGAACCAGGCCGAACGGGAGGACGACCCCCTGGCCTGGCTCCAGGTGCGCTTTGATGTGGAAGACTGCGCCCTGGTGGAGCTTTTGACCGAGCACGACCTCAAGTCCTCCGGCTCCGGCGCGGGCTCGGAAGAGGAAGGCGACGACGAGGGCCGCAAGAGCAGCCGCCAGACCACGGCCTCAATGGTGCGGAAAACCTATTCCCACGCCCTCACTTCCATTGTCACCATGACCAAAAAGCTGGCCTCCCAGCAGCGGGTGGGCATCCAGAAATCCAAGCGGGTGATCCAGACCCTCATCGACATCCTCTCCGAGGACGAGAGCATCCTCCTGGGCATGAGCACCATCCGCAACTATGACGATTACACCTACACCCACTCGGTCAACGTGGCCATCCTGGCCATGTGCCTCGGCAAGCGCCTGGGCCTGGGGCGGCCCTCCATTGAGCAACTGGGCCTCTGTGCGCTTTTCCACGACCTGGGCAAGGTGGAAGTGCCCCTCGACCTCATCCAGAAAACCGGGGCCCTGACCCAGGCGGAATACGACGAGGTGAAAACCCATTCGGTGCACAGCGTCAGCCAGATTTTGCGGCTGAACGCCGACCACGGCCTGAAAAAGAAAATTCTGCTCCCGCCCTTCGAGCACCACCTGGGGGCCGACCTCTCCGGCTACCCGAAGTCCGACCGCACCGCGCCCCTGAGCCTCTACGGCCGCATCCTGATGGTGGCCGACATTTACGACGCCATGACCTCGGGCCGCACCTACCGCCCGGAGCCCATCAGCCCGGACAAGGCCCTGAAGCACATGGTGGACTACGCGGGCGGCAAAATCGACGCCATCGTCATGAAAGCCTTCATCGACATGATCGGGGTCTACCCGGTGGGGACGCTGCTGTTCCTGGACACCCGCGAGGTGGGGCTGGTGCTGGAAACCCCCGAAGGCGCGGAAAACTCCCGCCCGCGGATTATTCTTCTGCAACGCGGCCCGGGCGACACCCTCCTGAAAGGCGCCCGCGCCGACCTGGCGGAGCGCGACCCCGCCACCGGCACATTCCTGCGCAACATCATCCGCTGCTTCCACCCCACGGACTACGGCATTCAGCCCGCCGACTTTCTGGTGTAAACCTGTCAGTCCGGGCGGCGGCTTTTTCCGCC
>JAITVE010000239.1 GCA_031285975.1 Candidatus Adiutrix sp.
GCGAGCCAGTCTCCATACTATTTTCAGAGAAATTCAATGACTGGTACAAATGGATAAATTTGCGCCGCGATGTTTATGCCAATTTTGGGCAAAGCCTGGCGAACCTGCTTCAGGAAGGAGATATACGCTACTTGCTGACCGCGAAGATAGCGAAAAAGAAGGAGCCGTCCCTCAGCTTGCGGTTATACTTTTCCCCAAAGCCGTGGCAATCATTTGTAAGTATACGGAGTGTCTCAAAATTCCCGCCCCAGTGGGAACGCGCTGTTCCAAAGAATGACGGCTGCGTCTGGGTCATTCCCATATCTGATGAAGACGCGGAAAGATTGCGGAAAAAATTCAGCTAACGTCACTCGGCGTAAATGAACCGCATTTCCGGCAGCACCACGGCGGTCAGGGGGCCGCCGAAGACCGCGCCGGTGTCCAGGCCCAGGCGGCCGGGGGCGACGAAGGGTTCTTTGAAGGGGGTGTGGCCGAAAACCACGGTTTTGCCGAAATCGTAATCGCTCAGCAGAAATTCGTCCCGCACCCAGAGCATGTCATGGGCCGACTGCCGGGCCAGGGGCAGCCCCGGGGCCAGACCGGCGTGGACGAAAATATACTCCTCGGTTTCGTGGCAGAGGGCCAGGCCCCGGTAAAAATTGAGGTGCTGCACCGAGAGCCCCCCCTCCGCACGGCTGTAGTCCCGCACCGTGGCCGACAGCCCGTTGGCGAAAAGCTGGGGGTCGGCCCGGCCGCCGATGAAATCCAAAAACATGCTTTCGTGGTTGCCCTTCAGGGCGATAACGTCCGGGCGGCGGTCGGCCAGTTCGGCCACGGTCTGCACCACGTCATAGCTCTGCGGGCCCCGGTCGATGTAATCGCCGAGGAAAATAAGCTGGTCGCCGCTCCCCGGAGCCCAGTCCAGGTTGGCCAAAATGGCTTTCAGCTTTTCATATGAGCCGTGGATGTCGCCAACCACAAAAAAACGCCGCTCGCTCATGCACATTCCTATGCCGGTGCAACTTGAATTACTAAGGATAATGCTTTTCAGGAAAAAAAGAAAGGGGGCGGAGCTTTTTTCTGTAAAAACCCGCGCCCCTTATGGGCAACCGTATTGTGGAATTTTCGATAAAACAACGCATCTAGAGCATTTTGCAATGTACCTGCCTTGAGTAAATTGCAAAATACGTAAACATCCGGGCGCTTTTTATTTCATGCAGACTACCTTGCAATAGAAAAGCGCTCTATGTGCCGTCATTCCGGCGAAAGCCGGAATCCATTTCCAGGAGAGTATGATTTTGCCGACCAAGCCATGGCCGCGCTCTTCTTCTTCCGCCCCCCGGTGGCGGGAAAGGCAAGAAAAAGATAGGGCTGTGCCGACAAGTTACTCCACTGGAAATGGATACCGGCTTTCGCCGGTATGACGGCGTGGGGAGTTCGTATTTACAGTGATTTTCCCAAATGAGGCTGCCTACTCCCCCTTACGTTCCGCCCTGCCCGTCAGCAGAGGTTGGCGTTGACCGGCTCCTCAAACTTGATCTCGCGGGCCGCAGCCTGGGTGTAGAGGCGGTTGATGGCGTTGATATAGGCCTGGATGCTGGCCTTCACAATGTCGGTTTCCGCGCCGCGCCCCTGGGCGGTGACGTCGCCGTAGCGCAGTTCCACCACGGTTTCCCCCAAAGAGTCGGAACGGGGGCTGGTGGCCCGGATGGTGAAATTTTCCAGGGTGGGGCTGAAATTGATGGCCCGCTTGATGGCGTTGTAGGCCGCGTCAATGGGCCCGTTGCCCGTGGCCGCGTCGCGCACTTCCACCCCGTCGCGGTGAATCACCACCGTGGCCGTGGCCAGCCCGGAGCCCACCGCCACCGCGAAGGTGGAAAGTTCAAAGCGGTGCTCGGGGTTGACGGCCAGAATCTGGTCGGAAATAATGGCCTCGATGTCGCCGTCGGTCACGTCCTTTTTCTCGTCGCAGAGCCTTTTAAAAATGTCGAAAGCGCGGGAGACCTGGTCGTTGTCCAGCTGATAGCCCAGAATGTCCAGGCGGTCGCGGAAGGCATGGCGGCCGGAATGCTTGCCCAGCACCATCACCGCCGGGACGCTCCCCACATCCTCGGCCCGCATGATTTCATAGGTTTCCCGCTTGGCCAGCACCCCATGCTGGTGAATGCCTGACTCGTGGGCAAAGGCGTTGGCCCCCACCACGGCCTTGTTGGGCGGCACCACCACCCCGGACAGGCGGCTGACCAGGCGGCTGACGGAATACAGCCGGGTGGTGTCCAGCCCGTAGCTGAGGCCGTAAAGGTCGGCGCGGGTTTTGAGGGCCATGACCACTTCCTCCAGGGCCGCGTTGCCGCCGCGTTCGCCCATGCCGTTGATGGTGCCCTCCACCTGGCGCACCCCGGCCCGCACGGCGGCCAGGGAGTTGGCCACGGCCAGCCCCAGGTCGTCATGCGCGTGCACCGAGAAAATGACCCCCTCCGGCGCGGCCACGCCGTCAATGATGGTTTTGACGAATTTGCCGAACTCATCCGGCAGGGCATAGCCCACCGTGTCGGGAATATTCAGCACCGTGGCCCCGGACTCGATGGCCTGCTTGAAAAGTTTTATCAAAAAGTCGATGTCGGAACGGCTCGCGTCCTCGGCCGAGAACTCCACTTCGTCCGCCAGCGAACGGGCCAGGGAGACGGCGGCCCTGGTTTCGGCCAGCACCTGCTCCGGGGTCATCTTGAGCGTGTATTCCATGTGGATGGGGCTGGAGGCAATGAAGGTGTGGATGCGGGCCCGCTCGGCCCCGGCTAGGGCCTGGGCGGCGGCGCGGATGTCGCCCTCGGTGGTGCGGGCCAGCCCGGCCACGGTCAGGCCCTTGACTTCGCGGGCAATGGATTTGACGCAGTTGAAGTCGCCGGGGGAAGCCGCCGGGAAGCCGCCCTCAATGACGTCCATGCGCATTTTGGCCATTTGCTTGGCGATTTGCAGCTTTTCCATGGCATTGAGGTTGACGCCAGCGGCCTGCTCGCCGTCGCGCAGGGTGGTGTCGAAAAAAGTTACACGGTTGGGGTCGAACATGAAGTATCTCCTCGTATTAATTAAATCGCCGGTCAGGCCGATGATGATAAAAAAAAAGCCAGGCTTCTAGCCTGGCGGTCGTTAGCGGGCGGGAACACCCCATCTAACAAGAGCCAGGAGCCTCGCACAAAAGCAGAAGAAGCAGGGACAGCAACGCCGCCGAGCCGGCCCGGGGGGCCAGCGGAGCGTTCGTCAAACTGTTGCTTCCGAAGTTCATACCATTACCTCGTGAATATATGTACCATTTCTCCCGCCGCCCGTCAAGCATGGTTTTCCTTATGGATGTCCTGGCCATCCTGGTGGCCAGGGCAGTGGAAGCGGTAGTGACCCGCTGGTTTAACCGGCGATAAACGAAACGACCCCCCAGCGGAAGGCACTCCTCTGGGGGGTCACAACTTAACGCTAAAACGCAATATAGCGGATGGGGGTCGCTCACCATTTTATAATAGGCCATTCAGGCCGGGCTGTCAATCCTCATCAGGCGCGGGCCAGCGCCGGGCGGGGGGCCAGGGCAGCGTAGCCGAGCTTCATGGCGGCATAGGCGCCCGCCGCCTGGCGGCTGAGGCCGGAACCGTTCAGGAGCCCGGAGGCTACTTCTGCCAACCGCGAACCGTTGCCGTTCGCCTGCTTGGAGTCGTCGCCGCCGAATTTGGGGGACTGGCCCTCTTTACCGGCTTCGTCCTCGTCGTTGGAGACAGCTTGGCGGGCCTTTTCAGCCTTCAACTGGTTGATTTGGGCCGAGGCCTGGGCGGCGGCGGCGCGGTCGGGGCCTGAAGGGTCAGCCGGGGCGGTGGCCGCCCGCTTGACGGCCTCAGCTTCGCGCAGGGCCACATCCGGGTCGGAGCTGCCGCTGCTGCGGATGTCCACATGCCCGCCGACGGCATAGCGTTTACCGTCCGGCCCGGTTTGATATTCATAGACCGGGGCCCCGGCCATCCCGGCGGCGGCGGCCACATGGGCCTGTTCGTGGATGCGGACTTCCTGGTCGCGCTGCCGCATGTCCGCGACCTGTTCCTGCTCTTCCTTGCTCAATTCATTGGCCGCGTCAGCGGATTGTTTATCACTCGCTGGCGAGCCCGGGGTGGAGCCGCCAGGCTGCGGCTGCCCTCCCCCGCCCTGAATGCCGCTGATGTAGCGGTTATCGTCCGGGCCTTTAACGTAGGTGTAGCGGACGGACTCAGCGCCCTCAACGCCCTTCTGCACCGAAGAGGCGACCTCGGCCTTGATTTGGGCTTCGCGGGCTTTCAGCCGTTCCACTTCCTGCTGGTCTTCGGGGGACAAACCATCGGGCGACCCGCCCCCCGCAGGCGGCGGCGGAGGCGAGGGAGCCGCCGCCGGAGCGCCGCCAGGCGTTCCAGCCGCCGGGGCAGCATTTTCGGGAGCTTGCGACTGGGAGGCGGCCAGTTGGCCCAGGGAGCCGTCGGCCCCCAGCATAGCTTTGGCCTCGGCCCGGCCAGCGGCTAACTCTTCAGAGGTTGGCGCGGCTTTGGGGGCGGGGCGGGGCCGGACATTCGCGGTCGCCGGGGGCGTTTCCAGGCCTTCGACCCGGACAGTCCTGCTGGGTTCGCCGTTCTGGAGAGGCGGGGTGAGTTGGGCCGGGGCTCCAGCCAGGGGCTCCCGCATGGGGAAGGGCTGGCCGGGCTGCACGACCGACGGAATATCAGCCGCCGCCATGCGCGCATTGGCAGCGGCCCGGTTATTTATTTTTTCGTTGTAAAAACGCAGACCTACCGACAGACCATCGGACGCCAGCGCGTTGAGAAAACTCATATCGGCCTCCCTGCCTGATTCCGGCCGTTCCCCGCATGGGCAAACATACCACCGGCCTCAGCGTTCAACTCCGAAATCCATGCGGAGCCGGAAGCGGGCCGCACCTAGAGCGCTTTTCTATTGC
>JAITVE010000291.1 GCA_031285975.1 Candidatus Adiutrix sp.
AGCGCCGCCTGGCTGCCCTGGCCTTCAATGTCCAGGGTGTAGAGGGAGCGGTTGCCCTCGCTGGTGGTCATGGCGGTTTTGAATTCCTTATAATCCAGGCAGAGGCTCAGGGCCGCGTCCACGCCGGGGCCGTAGAAAACGGCCGGCAGAAGGCCTTCGGCGCGCAAACGACCGGCGTAATTGCTGCTTGTGACCTGACGGGCCTTGGCTTTTAAAACTGTTGAGAGACCCACGATAACCTCCGAGTCGGTGTAGTGCACTATATTTGAGGATGGGCAGATAATATTCAGCCGCACGAACTGCATATTGTAGCAGAGTTCGCCGCCCATGTAAAGTTTTTTTGTTGAGTAGAGCCCCCGGCCTTACACGAAGAGGGAACTGACCGAGTCCTTCTGGTGGATGCGTTTGATGGCTTCGCCCAGGAGGGGGGCCACGCTCATGACTTTGATTTTCGGGGAGGCCTGGGCCCGCTCGTGCAGGGGGATGGTGTCGGTGACCACCACGGAACTGAGCACGGAGTTCTCGATGTTGTCCAGGGCCGGGCCGGAAAAAACGCCGTGGGTGGCGCAGGCCAGCACTTCCACCGCCCCCAGGTCTTGAATAACCCGGGCCGCCTGGGTGAGGGTGCCCGCCGTGTCCACCATGTCGTCGATGATGACCGCCACTTTGTCCTTCACTTCACCGACGATGTTCATGGCCTTGGCCACGTTGGGGGCCTCGCGCCGCTTATCGACAATGGCGATGGGGGCTTCCAGGTGGCGGGCGAAATAGCGGGCCCGCTCCACGCCGCCCGCGTCAGGGGAGACGATCACTAAATTTTTGAATTTCTGGCTCTTCAGGTATTCCAGAAGCACCGGGGCCGCGTAGAGATGATCCACGGGGATATTGAAAAAGCCCTGAATCTGCCCGGCATGAAGATCCATGGCCAGAACGCGGCTGGCCCCGGCGGCGGTAATCATGTCCGCCACCAGTTTGGCCGAGATGGGCACGCGGGGGGCCACTTTGCGGTCTTGCCGGGCGTAGCCGTAGTAGGGGATGACCGCGTTGACGCAACTGGCCGAGGCCCGCTTCAGCGCGTCAATGATGAGCAGCAGCTCCATCAGGTTGTCATTGACCGGCGCGCAGGTGGACTGGATAACGTAAATATCCCGCCCGCGCATGTTTTCGCTCAATTCCACCATGATTTCGCCGTCGGAAAAGCGGCGAATCTGCGTTTGGCTCAGGTGCTGCCCCAAGTGCTCGGAAATCCCCTGGGCCAGGGCCGGGTTGGAATTGCCGCCAATCAACATAATGTCGGTACGCATAACATTCTCGCAACGCGCCCGCGGGCCGGGCGCTAAAAAAATGGCTGGGGCGGAAGGATTCGAACCTTCGAATACCGGCTCCAAAAACCGGGGTCTTAACCGCTTGACGACGCCCCAATATCCTCAGTCACACCCGGTCAATCCGGGGTATTGAGCAATTTTTACAGACCGCACCCACCACTGCGGGTGCCGCCCGAAATCCCCCGCCACGCCCGGCTCGCACAGCCAAAAGGTCGGCCCGCTGCCGGAAAGGCCCCAGGCCGCTGGCCGGAACTTTTCTATGGCTTCCACCACCGTTTCAAGCTCAGAGGCCAGCATCCTAGCCGAAGCCAGGAGGCTGTTTTCACCGACCCTCGGTGGTTGGGATATCGGGGCAAGATTATTCTTTGCGGCCTCATTTGTCAAGTCCCAATTTTTGAACACCTGGGCCGTGGACAAATGAAGCCCCGGATTCACCAGTATAATCTCCGCCCCGGCCCAGACTTCAAAGCCCTTGGGCGGCGCGGAAAAACGCTCCCCCACCCCCGCAGCCCGGGCTATGGGCGCGGGCTGCAAAAAGAAGGGCACGTCCGCGCCCAAGGTCAGCCCCATGGCCTCCAGCTCCTTTTGGTTCAAGGGGTTGGGGGCTAACTGGTTCAGCCTGGACAACACAGCGGCGCAGTCTGAAGACCCGCCGCCGAGCCCGGCGCCCAGGGGGATATTTTTCTCTATGCGCAGCGATAAACCTTGCTCCGGCCAGCCGGTTTGCCGCCGAAACGCGGCTGCGGCTTTGAGCGTTAAATTATCCGGCCCGCAAAAACCCGGCGGCAGGATAATCGGCGACTCGACCGCTTCCAGAGTGTCTTCCCGCGACTCCGCCGGGCATATCCACAGGCGGTCGGCCACATCCAGCCGGGCCATGACCGTGTCCAGTTCATGGTAGCCGTCCGGCCGAAGGCCCAGGACTTTCAGGTAAAGATTGATTTTGGCGGGGGCCAGCGTCGCCGCCCCCGCCGTCCATGCTGTCACAAGCCCGTCACTCACCGACGGTTACGGTGAAGAACATGGTGTTGGCCCCCCGCTTGACGAGGAAGCGCAGGATGTCGTCCTTCTTTTTGGGGCGGACTATCTTCTGGTAGTCGCTCATGTTTTTCACGGCCTGATCGTCCACTTCAATGATGACGTCCCCCACGCTCAGGCCGGATTCCGCCGCCGGGGAGTCGCCTTCAATGGCCGAAATATACAGGCCTTCGCGCTCGGCCAGGTTCTGGCGGGTCACCATTTCCGGGGTGATTTCCCGGAGGGTCAGGCCCAGCTTCTGGGAGCCTTCCGTGCCCGCCGCGCTGCCGGAGCCGCCGTCGTCCTTCAACTCCGCCACGGTCAGGTCGAGGGTCACTTCCTTTTTATCGCGGAAAACCACGATTTTCACCTTTTTGCCCACTTCGGTGTTGGCCACGGTCAGGGGCAAGTCCTGCCAGTTTTTAATCTCCCGGCCGTCGAATTTCACCACAATGTCGCCGCGTTTCAGCTTCGCGTCCACGCCGGGGCCGGTGGGGTCAATGTCGCCGATCAAGGCGCCGCGCGGTTCGCCCAGGCCATAGCTCCGGGCCAGTTCCGGGGTGACTTCCTGAATAATCACGCCCATCCAGCCGCGCACCACCCGGCCCTTTTCTTTCAGCTGGGTCACCACGCCCTTGGCCAGGTTGGTGGGGATGGCGAAGCCGATGCCCACATTGCCCCCCGCGCCGCCGGGGGTGGCGATGACGGCGTTGATGCCGATAACTTCCCCGCTGAGGTTCAGGAGAGGCCCGCCGGAGTTGCCGCTGTTGATGGCCGCGTCGGTCTGGATGAAGTCGTCATAGGGCCCCAGGCCCAGGGAACGGCCGCTGCCGGAGACGATGCCTGCGGTGACGGTGTGCTCCAGCCCCAGGGGGTTGCCGATGGCCACCACCCAGTCGCCGATTTTCAGGCGGTCGGAGTCGCCCAGGGTCAGGAAGGGATATTTGCCCTTCTTTTTCAGCTTGATGAGGGCCACGTCGATTTTGGGGTCGCGCCCAATGACCTCGGCTTCGATTTACTCGCCGCCGGAGAGCTTGACCATAATTTTTTCAGCGTTTTCAATAACATGGTTATTGGTGATAATAAAACCTTCGGGGTCGAAAATAAAACCCGAGCCCTGGGGATTAACTTTAATGTCCCGCTGGGGGCCGCCGCCGCCGAAAAAGTCGAACAAATCTTCCGGGGAGGGGTTGCGGTTCAGGCGCGGCTGGCGACCCTTGATGGTGACGGTGGTTTCAATGAACACCACGGCCGGTTCCGCCTTTTCCACAATGGGGGCAAAGGAGGGCAGCGCCACCAGCGGCGGCGGCGTTTCCGTCTGAGCCGAGGCCGGAGCCGCAGCCAGCATCAGAGTCAGCAACAGAGCGAAAAAAAGTTTTTCTATGCGCATGGGAATAGCATCCTTACATGTTGAAAGTTGGTCTCAGCCGACAAATAATCTGCGCGTCGCCTGGCGGCACACTTGCGCCTGGCAGGAAGCGATTTCCCGGCTGAGCCGTGGGCCGTCATAAAATAAGCCGGACGTTTCCCCGCAGGGAACCGCACCGCCCTGACGAGGGCCTTACCGGCCGGAAGCCTTCACGAATTTCATCCGCAGATCGTACAGCAGGGTGGTCAAAAGGGAGGCTTCTTCCTCCTCCAGATTGCCCTGGGTCTTGGCCTGCAGAACGCCCAACAGGTCGATGGCGTGCTTGGCCGCCGCCAAATCCACCTGCCCGCCGTCAGGCTCCGGCCCTTCCCCCAAATGAATAAACGCCGACGTCGCCAGCCCCAGCAACAGCCCCGCAAAGTTAGCGGGCGGCAGCCCCGCAGCCCCGGAAAACGCGGGCTCCGTCTCCGCCGCCGCACGCGGCTTCTCGTCCGCAGACGAGGGCCGGGGGGACGCGTCCGCCGAAGGCCGGACACTCTCCTCACCCTCGGGCTTCACCTGGCCGTCCTTGCTGAACAGCCGCTTATCATTTACCACAAAATCATCCGCCATATAAAAACCTCACCTTCATATACGTACATCCCCGCATATTTTAATACAGCCCTCCGGCCAAATCAAGTGGCGGCGTTGCATTCTTCGGTGATGGAGGAAATTGGGTCAAAAATAACAATATATTCTCGACGGAAGATGACGACAATTGGCTTGGTTGGCAACACCAGCAAAAGGCATGGATACCGGCCTTCGCCGGTATGACGGCGGCGGTGGTACGGAGCGTCCCCGCCTCTCCACTGCCGTTACTATTTGCTAGCCCGCGCTTCGCGCACCACAAAAACCGGGCTTGTGTTTTTTCTCGACGCCTCGTATAGTTACATAAAGACTCACGCAAAGCGCCGCACTTGCGGGGCCGCTTCTGCGAAAGTTTTGACTGGAGCTTTGATATGCACGCTGGCGTTGGCTATAGCGATACTCCCGATACATACGCGGCAGGCAGGCAGGTGGCCCTGGACGCTCTGAAGCAGGGCGGGCTGGGCCGCCCCTGTGACCTGGTGCTGCTGTTCTTCACCGCCGCCCATGAGGCCGGGGTTTTGCGGGACGCGGTGGCCTCGGTGGTGGGGGCTGGGGTGCCGATTGTCGGCGGCGCGGCGGTGGGGGTTATTTCCAACGAGCGTTTCGGCTATGCCGGGGATCAAATCGTCCTGGCCGCTTTCTGGTTCGAGGGGGCCCGTTGCGACTTTTTGGCCGAAGGCGGGCTGAAGGAGAGCGAGGAGGCGACCGGCTGCCGCCTGGGCCGCCGGCTGGCCGGGCTCCCGGAGTTTTCGGCGGCTTCGTCCCTGATGCTGTTTTACGACGCCATCGACCGCGAGGACGGCCGGATGCGGCTGGTGATGGCCACGCCGCTGATCGCGGGGCTGGAACGGGGCTTGGGCTTTTTACCGAACCTCATCGGCGCGGGGCTTCAGGGCGACTACGCCGCCTCGGCCACCCGGCAGATTGCCGAGCGGGAGGTGGTGCGGCACCACGCTTTGGCGCTGTCCTTTTCCGGCGCGGTGACGCTGGATAACGTTATTATGCACGGCTGCCGCCCGGGCACGGGCTATTTTACGGTTACGAAATCAGATATGCAGACGGTGCTGGAAATTAATGGCAAACCCGCGCTGAGCTTCATAACGTCTCTTTTGAAAAACGCCCTCACGCCGGACGAATTGCCCTTTTCCCTGATTCTGGGGGTGAACCGGGGCAAAAAGTGGAGCCGGTTCGATGAAAAAAGCTACGCCAACCGCCTGTGCCTGGCCGTGGACAAGGAGCGCGACGGCCTGGTGATGTTCGAGCCGGACATGGTGGCGGGCACCGAATTCCAGGTTATGTACCGCAGCTTCGACCTGGACTACATCCCCCCGCGCATTGAAAAAACCTTTGCCGACGCGGAAGCGGCCGGGCGGAAACCCGTCTTCGCCCTCTACATCGACTGCGCCGGGCGGGCCGCCGGGTATGCCGGAACCGACCTGGAAGACGCGCTGATGGTGCAGAAATCCGTGGCCGGGCGGGTGCCGCTCATGGGAATTTACAGCGGGGTGGAAATCGCCCCGGTGGAGGGCCGCCCCCGCGGCCTGGACTGGACGGGCGTTTTCTGCCTCTTTAGCGTGCCCCGATGAAAAAGAACAGTGAATTTGAACAGTTGCGGCAACGGATTATTTACCTCGAGCAAATGTCCGAGTACACAGTGGCCCGGATGCTCAAGGTGGATTCCCAGTCCATCGCCATCCGCCAGGAGTTGGAGCAGAAGCGGCGCGGTTTCAGCCTGATGGCCGAACTGGCCGTGGCCCTGGAGCGGGACGCGAATTACGAAAATATTTTCGTTTCCGTCAGCCGCCGCATGAATTCGATATTGAATATGCAGCGCACGGCGGTTTTGGTGTCGGGTTCGGAGGGGCTGTTCCGCGCCTCGGTGCTGCAGGGGTACCCCTCCGAAACCAGCGCGGCGGTGGCTTCCCGGCGGGTAAAGCTCGACCCGGAATTGCTGGAAAACCGCCAGGCCCTTTTGGTCACCAGCGCCGACCCGGCCGACCGGCTGGGGGAACTGCGCCGGGCCCTGGAACTGCCCTACCTCATTGCCTCGCCGATTTCGCTGCCCAATGATGTGGAGGCCCTTCTGGTCACCGGGCGGCTGGTGGAGCAGGCCCCGTTTTTGCCGCGCATCGGCCTCAGCGACCTGGAGACCGTGCAGACGGTGAGCAACTACCTGGCGGCCATGCTGGCCGGGCACCGCCTGGCCGAAGCCGAGCATCTGGCCAATTACGACCAGCTGACCCTCCTGCCCAACCTGCGGCGCAGCAAGGAGTCCCTGAAGCAGATTCTCACCCTGGCCAAACGCGGCGGCTTTATTTCGGCGGTCATGTTCATTGACCTCGACGGCTTTAAGGCCGTCAACGACACCCACGGCCACGCGGCGGGCGACGAAGTGCTGCGGATAGCGGCCGAACGCCTGTCCCACAGCATCCGCGAATCCGACCTGGCCGGGCGCATCGGCGGGGATGAATTTGTGGTGGTGCTGTCGCGCATCAGCCAGGTTGCCGACGCCGGGCGGGTGGCCGAAAAAATTATCGAAAAGCTGTCCCAGCCCATGGAGACCCAGAACGCCACCTGCCACATCGGCGCCAGCATCGGCATCGCCATCTACCCCGACCACGGCCAGGACGAAGACGCCCTGCTCAAAGCCGCCGACGTGGCCATGTACGCCGTCAAAAGCGCCGGGAAGAATTCGTTTGCTTTTTTTCAGCCGATGGGGGAATAAGGGCGTATTACTTTTTACGCGGAGAATATTCACTTTTAGAGAATACTTGCCGCGCTCCCTGTTTCGTGCTACACTATAACCAAAGACTGAGGTGCCCTGTGAGCGACGAAATCAAATCCAAAGAAAAAGCCTTCGAATTTCCCATGATGCCCATTTTCGGCGTTGACCTGGGTGAACGGCTAGGCGATTTAGCCGCCGGGCAAAGGCAACTGAGCGCTGACATCCAGAAATTGGAGGCCAGAATGGACAAATTGGAGGCCAAGATCGACGCGGTTGACGCCAAACTGACCGCCAAGATTGACGCGGTTGACGCCCGTGTTGATAAGTGTTTGGTGGCTATCAGCCGCCTGGACGAACGGATGACATCTATGGCCGATGCGCATAAAGCCGACTTTCAGCATGTATCCGATGCCATCAAATCTGACCGAACCTTGATGTACGCCATTCTGGCCGCCGTGGTCGCCGGATTTTTCCTGCAATATTTCGCCAAATAAAGCTCCGCCCTTTCCCCATCATCAACCCCCGGCTGTGCCGGGGGTTGCGTTTTTCCAACCAATGCTCACCGACTCATCCGCCGTTATGCCTGCGGAAGCAAAAATAACGAGGAAGAGTCTCCTCATCCTCGCTATTCTTCAAGTTTTTGATGATGCGTAAAAAAGAAATAGATTTACGGGCCGCTGGAAGTCACCCGACCGGTGGTGATATCCACTTTGACGGTTTCGGTGGAGGCCACCGGGTTGGCGGCGACTCCGGTGAGGACGAACAGGGGGAGCTCCGCTGGCAGGTCGGCCCCCCAACTGGTGCCCGCGTCGAAAGGCTTCACTCCGGCAGAGCCGGTCAAGTCGCAAACATGCGCTAAAGAACCAGGGGCCCGGTGGGCGGCAAAGGCCACGAAACCGCCTCCCCCGGCTTTTGGCGGCAGCACGACAAAACCCACGTTCGGGTCAGGGCGAAAGCCGGACGCCATCAGCTTTCCCACGGGCGCGACATCCGTTTTGGCGGCGACCAGCACATAGGCGTGGGCTTCAATTAAGTTCGTGGCTTCAGCCAAGGCCACTTGCCACACAATATTCTGGGCCGCGCTGTTGCGGGCCCGCTCCAGATAGCGCTGATACATTGCCACGGCCACCATGGCCAAAATGGCTATGATGACCACCACTATCATGACTTCAATGAGGGTGAAGCCTTTTTTACGCATAATCCGCCTCATCAAATTGAGGATTGTTACCTCTGACCTGGGGTGTTAAATAACTGAAAAAGCCCCGGCTTCCGTGAAACCGGAATCCAGGGCTTTGGGGAAGTGCCGCCTGCCTTTATCTTCAGGCCATCGGCTTATTTTGGTTACGGAATGACGATACCATCACCACCAACTTTAACCTTGCCACCAGCTATAAACGCACCAGCACTGGCACCGGGTTGCAAGAGAACAAGGGCATCGGCACCGGTGTACGGCTTGTTAGCTTTGGTAGTGCTGGCTTTACCAGTGTTGGGATCAAGAAAATAATCATTGTCAGCCATGGGCTGAACGCCGGAGCCGGAGATGTTGTCATAGACATACAGCCGGGAGCCCGGTGCTTTATGGGCGGCATACACGATGAAACCAGTATTGCCAGCGGCCGGCGTAAGGAACTCAAGGCCGACGTTCGGGTCAGCGCGGAAGCCGAACAGCCCCAACTGGGTGGCGATAGCCGGGGCAGTGGCATAGGTGGCATCAGGCAGGAAGGTATTGTAATCAACGCTGTAAGCAACCATCGACAAAGAAACCTGAGTCAGGAGGGCCTGGGTGGCGCTGTTGCGGGAGCGTTCGATGTACCGCTGGTACATGGGGACGGCGATCATGGCCAGGATGGCGATAATGGCCACCACGATCATCAATTCAATGAGGGTAAAGCCTTTTTTGTTCTGCATGGAGAATCTCCTTCCATAATTGTTGACCCAAAGGGTCAAATGTAAAACTCAAACCGGCTAATCCTCAGCCGGATAGCAAATATTAAAAAGCAAAGCAGTTTGTCAAATCGTTTGTGCCTAAGTCACTTAGGCCGCATGGTTGCCAAGATCTCTTGCACCTTGCGTGCCAAATGATGCCAAAAGTCGCATAATATTTTTTTATTCAATGAAATGAGGATATTGCCGATAAAATCAAGATGACCGTTGCCTCAAGTTACGGTGCAGTGGAGATGCTTTCAGTAGTGCCCGTGCGCACCAAAAGTGCCTATATAAAGTTTTGGCAGGGTGAAGCCCTTTTTGCACATAATCAGCCTCATCAAACTGAGTATTTTTGCCTCTGAATTGGGCGCCAAACAACTGAAAAAGCCCCGGCTTCCGTAAAATCGGAATCCGGGGCTTGGAGTAATGCCGTTTGCCCACATATTAGGCGGTCGGCTTATTTTCGGTTACGGGGCAACGATACCATCAGCGCCAACTTTAACGTTGCCACCAGCTACAAACGCACCAGCGCTGGCACCGGGTTGCAAGAGAACAAGGGGAGTGCCGCTGTACGACTTGTTAGCTTTGGTAGTGCTGGCTTTACCAGTGTTGGGATCAAGAAAATAATCATTGTTAGCCATGGGCTGAACGCCGGAGCCGGAGATGTTGTCATAGACATACAGCCGGGAGCCCGGTGCTTTATGGGCGGCATACACGATGAAACCAGTATTGC